>JBAWXL010000359.1:0-3765 GCA_037144095.1 Bacteroidota bacterium | reverse complement strand
TTAAAGTAAAACGATGAGTGGTGCGTCTTCCTCAATATAAGGCATTAATTAAACGAAAAACAATCACAATTTAAACTTAAAACAAAATGAACAAATCAATTTTTAAAGCAGTAGTAGTGGGTGCAGCATTTGGCGCGACAGCCTTCTTTGCACCTCACGTAGCCATTGGCTTATTTCTTTTCTTTGGTCTGGTACGTCTATTTTGCTGTCGCAGACATGCCATGGCGTGTTGTGGAATGCACCATCACGCACATCACCTCTATTTTGCCGACCACATCCGCTCGATGAGCGAAGAAGAGTATGCACAGTTTAAAAGCAAAATCGAAGCTCCGCACCATTCATGCTGCAAAGGCAAAAAAGAGTGTTGCAAAGAAGAAAACAGTAAAAACAATTAATACAACCGAAAATGAGAAGAAAAGGAAGATTTTTAGCCGGATTTGCCGCAGCGGTAATCACATTTGGCACACTATGGGCAACTCTTGGTCCTGAGAAGTTTAATCAACATCATTGTGGCCCGTGCCATCGCATGGAGCAGTGTCATCAAGCTCCTTCACATGCAGGAGCTGATTCACTCAAATAGTTTAAAGCAACACAAACAAATAATTCCTCCAATCGAATAAGATTGGAGGGATTTTTTTTTGTAAAAGTGAAGCATACACCGTTCACCATCACTGGCGCAAGTCTGCCCCATCGTTGGCGCGAGTCTGTGACTCGTGACTTTTATTTAAGCAGTTTTTAACTGCTTTAGAAATTGCAAATTTCTCTTTTTGCTTTGTAGATTTACAGTTACGAATGTACACTCTGAGCAGTGGAGTTTTATAATCAACAGGCAAAATTATCAGAGGTGAAGTTTACAACTTCAAAAACAGTCACAGACTGTTTAAACCAAAAGCACAAGTTCGCTACGCTAAACTCGCGCTAGTTGGGGGCCACAAATCAAAGATGCCGAGAAGCGGTACTGTTTAAAAAAAACGTAAGTTACGCTTTTCTAAACTTGCGCTAGAAGGGGCGCTAGTGGGCGACAAGAGAGTAAATTCTACTTGAGTTTACTACAGTAATCGCCTTAACATATAGTTTGTCTCACTGGCTGATTTTCTTTGTGTTAATTTTAACAAATCCTTTAACTTTAAAAAAATACTTTGGATAAATAGGTTTTGACATGTCAAATTCTTGAAGTGTTGATAATCTTGAATTTTTTAAAATAATACAAACTAGCTCGCTACAATAGATTTTCCCATGATCGAAGTTATTAAAGTCATAATCAAAGGGTGCTTGACCTTTTTTTAATTTCTCAAATTCTACGTTTAAATTATAATGAAATCTATTCGATATGTTTTGAAATCTTAAAACCGTATAATCATTTACATCACTTAAGTCTAAAAACTTTTGTAAATTATCAAATCTAATACCATTTGTCTCAGTTCCATCTGGAGTTGAATGTAGAACAAAAATGCTATCACCTTTTTTTTTTATTATTCCTATGTGAGAATAATCCTCAATTGAATAATTTAACAACCCGATAAACTTGCTCTGTGCAGACTGACCTTTTGAAATAATTAAATCAAAATCTTTAATTTTGTGATTGTCTATGTTATTTACTTTTACTTTCTCTTTTTTATTTGTAAAATAAAAAAGAACCAAAAAGAAAAGACAAAAATTAATTATTTTACTTCTCCTTTTTAGCTTCATTTTCATCGATGAAGTAACCAATTACACCACCTACAATTGCAAAAATTATAATACTAATAACCACATTTCCAATTAAGTCGGAATTTCTTAAAATTTGGTCGAAATTTTGCAGATAACCACTAACTCCACCCATTTTATTTTTCACCATTTCTGATTGGAAATAATAGCTCAATGGAATTCCTAAAATGGCTCCAATTCCAAAAAATAAAAATCGTTTTTTATTATTATCAAAAAAACGAGCAGCTATAATAATTGCCACTACCAGACCAAATGTCAAAAAAACCTCAATATTAATCTTATATGCTGCCTGTAATAAAATCCCAATTTGTGTCATTTTATTAGTTTTAGATTAAATCCCAATAATTACCAATTAAAATGTCATCACATAACATTCCTTCTCCTTCAAATATTATAACATTATCTCTTTTCCACATGAGGGTATAAATCTGATTTGAAAATCCCTTTTTGTAGGAAATATTTAAGTTTGCAAAAAGAGAGACCTTTTTATTTTCTTGCCAACTTGCATAATAATCTCCAATAAATGTGATGGTATTTTCAGCCTCCTCAACACTTACCCTATCTGCACTCTCTGTACAAATACCAGACTGGTTGTTAGAAAACTCACCTAGCAGATTTCCATTACTTGTTCTTTTAAAATAGAATCGACCTTTTAAATTGCTCATAATCATAATTTTTAAATGTGTATATATTTATCTAAACCCTAATTTTGTTTGAAACTCTTTCCATTTATCTAAAATATCAATTCTAACAACATCTTCGTATTCTCCATCAATTCCAATAGCTTTATATTTATAAATAAGCTCAGCAATAACAGGAGTTCTTTCGAAATCAGACACATCAAATCCGACAAGTGTTTCACCCCAAGAATGCGCATGTTCACTACATAGTATAAATTCAAGTTGTTTCTCTTCCTTTGGATACCATTTTCGAGTAATACTAGTATTGTTTGTACTATATGCTCCCTCAAATTCCGTATAATCATCGAATTTTTCATAACGATAATGACCACATGGGAAATATATTCTGCAGCTTGTTTCTCCGTTAAATTCTATATGTAGGCATCCGATTAGATTAAATGTAGAAATTTGTTGATCCGTATTGTTTAATAATGTGAATTTATGTATAAAAGTCACACCTATAATTTGATAACTAACCTTATTAGCTTCATCATCAGGATATCGGACTACTTTGTATTCTCTATTCTGGAAATGGCTTTCGTAAGTATTTACATACTTTATCGGTGATGTATCTAATGTAGATACTTCTTCTTCAGGTGTTGATTTTTTTTCATTTTGTTTTTTCGTATTAAAAAACGCTAAAATTAAAATCACTGAAAAAAATAATAAAGCCAAAGCAACAATAATAAGATTTGATTTTTTCATCACTCGTTACATCCTCCCCATTCCCCAAGTTCGGCTTTAATAAATTAAAGAAGGCGTGGGAACTGTTAAATCTATCTGCATCAAGGTATCGCCAAACACCCAACCCCAAATAGACAACAGCCCCACGCCCTATACAGGACGTGAGCGCTATCGCTATTACTCTTGGGGTTTTGAAATTGGCGATTTCTGATTGCAAGAATAATATCTAAAACGCTTTCCGTTTATTTTAAAATGTATTGGCTATCTCGATAACCTCCACAAAAATAATAATTTGTTTTAAAATGCAAATAGATTATAAAGAATATTTTGAAATATTTTTTCAATCATTTGTTTTTGGATTGAATATCCTACCGTTGTATCTATTTTACCGCCAATATTTAATAAAAAATTGATGTAACAAGTTTCGACCCTATTACGCGCCAACATCGTTGGGAGCATTCACGGAACTGTGTCTATGATTATTTTTTCGACGAGATAAATTACACAAGAACGTAGAGTTTTCAACCCTATGCGATAGGTGCAAGTATCGGAAATCAGGTTGCTTACTATCTCGGAAAATTGGAAAAGCAACAAAAGCAACTGCTTTTAATTCAAAAGCAATTGAAACAGGACAAGAATCAACAGTAACAGAACAAAAAGCAATTGAAACAGGACAAGAATCAACAGTAACAGG
>JBAWXL010000358.1:0-3802 GCA_037144095.1 Bacteroidota bacterium | reverse complement strand
CCATAAAACAAAATTATTACTTTTTAGTCAAAAACACAACTTTTCCGATTGAGCCTATAATGTTTGACACAATAATGGGCAAAATGTTTGACACTAATAAAAATAAAGAAACGCTATCAGTTGAAATTCAACATGATAGCGTTTAGAAAGGGTGGGCCCAACTGGGCTTGAACCAGTGACCCCCTGATTATGAGGCACAAAAATGGCATTTTCAGCCACTTTCATATTGTTTCATTTTGTTGCATAAAACCCTGTAAATCAATACCGAACGAGTATTATTTATTACATCGAATATCATTCATTTTCATCGAATATCACAAAGCTGTGTGCAATTCGTGTGCAACAGATTCTGGAATATACTCTCAAATGCACCCTTCTATTACACCTAAAATTACCGCAAAAGATTAATCAAATCAGACGAAGATTGATCCAAATTTCATTTGAAGATTGAGTCCAATTTTCAAAGAAAATATATAACCATTTCAATTGATAATTTCAAAATAAATAGGATAGATAAGAAATCGGATACAGGTCGTATTCGGTTTATTATTTATCAAAATGCACAGTTACTCTAAAGATGGGATTATAGTTACCTCCATGCTGGACACCCGTAAAACTAATTCAAATGGAGAGTACCCGGTAAAGATACGGGTAAATTATCAACGAGTCCGGGCTTATTATTCCACCGGAAAGAATTTAACTCGTGAAGAATGGGATAGTCTTCCATCCAACAAATCGACAGCAGCTAAAACTATTAAGGCAAGTATAGAGAATAGTTTCTATCTGGTTCGAAACAATGTAGAGGCTTTAGCCGAACGTGGAGATTTTCTATTTGATACTTTAAATTCAAGACTCGGGAAAGCAACAGGAGATACTGTCAATAATGCTTTACGAGCGAAAATTGCCTTATTAAGAAATGAGGGGCGAATTGGAACTATGCAAATTTATGAGCAGACAATAAGAATTACAGAAGAATTTGCCGGAGCAAATATCTCCTTTAGTTCAATTACCGTTCAGTGGCTTCGTAAATGCGAGCAATTTTGGTTGAAGACAAAGAATCAAACCACCATCGGTATGCACTTCAGAAACATTAGAACAATCATAAATGAAGCCCGGAAAGCAGGTACTATTAAAGAGGCTCAATATCCTTTTGGAAAAGACCGTTTTGAAATCAAAACCGGGGAGTCTCACAAAAAAGCTCTTTCGATTAAGCAGATTAAAGAGATATTTGACTACTCTGATGGAAATGAAACTACGGATAAGTATAGAGACCTATGGTTGTTTATTTACCTGTGTAATGGCATTAATGTGGCCGATCTTATCAGACTCAAATACTCAAACATAATTGATAGTGAGATTTGTTTTGTTCGCCAAAAGACAGAAAGAACTTCCAAGAGCCGAAAGGAAATACGGGTAGTTATTACCTCCCAGTTACAAGCTATAATCAATCGTTGGGGTGTTCCCGACAAATCGAACTTTATCTTCCCGTATCTGAATGGTAAAGAAACTCCCTTAGAACGAAAAACAATAAACAAAGAACTCACCAAGCGAATAAACAAACGTATGAAACTTATAGGAGAAGCTTTGTCTATTGGCAACATAACGACCTATACTGCACGACACTCATTCGCTACTGTCCTCAAGCGAGGTGGTGCCAACATAGCTTACATCAGCGAGTCTTTAGGCCATTCTGATCTTAAGACTACCGAAGCATATCTGGCAAGCTTTGATAGGGAAGAAAGAGAAAAGAACGCCAATCTGCTTATCCAATTCACCTGATTTTTTAGGTTGCATAACCTGAGAGTTTACGATCAATCTTCTATATTTTCAAAATTTGGAGGATATAGATTGGGATAAACAATAACTAAAGCAGATTTTATTACGAAGGGATTTTTTACACACCTTATCGCCTCCATACACGAGGTAGAAAAAGAACTTGAGGACACTTTTCCAAAAGGATTAAAGACACCCGTAAATGTAAGATTAAGGTTGATGCAGCGGTTGATATTGATGCAGACACTGATTGTGTAAGTAAGATAACTGAAACTAAGATCTAGAATACAAGCAAACACACCTGTAGTTTCGTATCCCTGCTCCTCTCCTATCACTGAATAGTACAGAATGCTTATTAAATTACATAGGAATAATCATGACTGGTGTGCTTGTTTAAATTTAACCCTAATCACTGTGCTACAAATACTTTTCCGGAAAAATATCGAATCGAGCAATTGAATTCGCGATTACAATTTTATTCAAGTAATTAAAATCTCACTTCGCTTTTTAATGTAGATTCTATTTTCAAATGATACCTGATTATAAAAACAAAATTCAAACAATTAAAAATTAAAATTCAATATTATGGAATGTTATAAATGTAAAACCGAATGGCTGGACACAATAGAAACTATAACTGGAATATGTCCTGGTTGTGGAATTAACCTGCTACACTCACTGACGTATAAATCAAAACGTCTGAGTCCAGAACATAAACTTCAATATGTCTTCCAATCCTTTGGAGATGATGTCTTACAACACAGATATATTATCTCCGGTATTATTGAGAATCTATTTGAGAATGATAGTGAGTTTGGAAATCTAATTCTAGTTTCTATAAAACTAAAGATTCCCGAGAGTTTAAAAGATATGAGAATGCTAAAAAGATATGAGCTTTTAAAAGAATTCTTTATGGATAAAGCTTCAATAACCGAACAAGAGGCAGAAGAAATCCTGTATTGCTGGCATTTTGCAATTGGACAGCAGAAGATTGAAAGCCAATTCTTTATTCTTAAAGAATTGGTTCGAAAGTTATAATTCACATATAAATTTTCGTGTAATTAAACTTACTTTTTATAATAAACAATAACATTAATCATTAAAATTCAAAATCATGGAAAATGACAAAAAAATGGCCGATTACATCTATTCAATCCTATCTTCACAACCCACCATTTTAATGAGTTGGGGATTTCAAAGACCAGCAATTATTCATTTGGGACTTACCTTTCACGTGAATGGATTTAAGCATAAAGGTAAAGTCTCCATCAAATACAAAGAAGGTCAGGATTTATTTAATGTTTATTTAATGGATGAGAATGGCAAAATAGTAGACACTATACATATGGTTTATTTCGACCAACTAGTGGAACTGATTGATGAGAGGGTTGAGAAGACTGATGATTATAATAATAGGGTAGATAATGAATACTTCAAATGAAATGATTATGAGCGATAAAATTATTTACCAATTGGTCATTTCTGACCTACAATTTGTGGCTACAGAAACTATCAACAGGAAGCTAACTCCGAATGAAATTGAAACAATTGCAACAAAGATTGCTGATCGAATTGATTGGTACGATACTATTTCAATGGTCATAAGAGAAAATTTCGAATAAACTTAATTATAGATTAGATTATGGATGCATTTGAATTTATAGTTCATTATGAGACTTTTATTAATGAAATTGAACAAGTCATCAGACCTGAGTTGTTGCCGGTTTTTGAAAAACTGAAAGAGATCGACCCTCATGATCTTGTTACTCCCGAAATATGGTTTGTCAATACAAATCATGCCAGAGGTTTCGTATGGAATTTGTTTTTGCAGCAGGCCAGAAAATCACAGGAATAAAGCATTCACTTAAAGGAAAAAAGAAAGGACGTTTGATTTAACAAACATCCTTTCTTTTGCAAATAAAACTAAACAAACAATCTAATTTATAGTCAAGGTAATTTTATCGTTTTAGAAGGGCTTTGAGCGATTGCGTTTTGTTGCCCGTTTGAATCTGAACCGAGTAGATTCCAT
>JBAWXL010000357.1:0-3837 GCA_037144095.1 Bacteroidota bacterium | reverse complement strand
ATTCTTTCATTCATAGCATTAATCGTACTTTCACCCATATTGATCCCGGTTGTAGTTGGACTTTTGCTTACGGGAGAACATTACATTTTCTATTTTCAGAAAAGGGTTGGGTATAAAAATATACGTTTCCAGATTTGGAAATTTGAAACAATGCTCAAAGCAAGTCCTGGCTTGGGAACAGGTAGTCTAACCATAAGAAATGATCCAAGAGTTTTGCCAATGGGTAAATTTCTTCGTAAAACAAAAATCAATGAATTGCCACAAATTATCAATGTACTAATTGGTGACATGACTATCATTGGCCCACGCCCTCAAATGGAAGTTGATTTTTATAAATTTTCGGAATATGTTCAATCCGTTATTTATGACGTAAAACCAGGAATATCCGGCATTGGATCAATTGTCTTCAGAGATGAAGAAAAGCTGATTTCCGATGCCAAAGGAGTCAAACACGAGTATTACAAATTGCACATTGCACCCTACAAAGGTGAATTGGAGATCTGGTACTTGAAACATCAATCATTTTACACCGATACAATGCTTATCTTCTTAACAGCATGGGTGATATTGTTTCCAAAGAGTGATTTGGTTTACCTTATTTTTAGGAATCTGCCCGAAAGACCAAAAGAATTAAGCTAAAAATAAGGGTTTTGCGTAAAGTGAGACCCTTTCTGTTTAGTATAAATAAATTGAATGGAGGCAATGAAATCTTAAGCAGTAAAAGGCAAAATAAATGTAAGTTTGTTTATTTAATTATCACAGATGGAAGAGAATAAAGTTGACGTCACTCTACCAATAATATCAACTGATATCGTAAGTGCGTTAATACAGGAGCCGGAGGATTTTGGTGATGGCACTGAAAAGGAGATGATTGACGAAAAAGTGACGTATATCATGGAAAAACCATTTGATCCAACTTTGATCAAGATGGAAACCAAAACACCTTTGCTCGATACTCTCATAAAACGGATTCGGAGCAAAAGTATACAAATGGATACTTCAAATTATTTTCAGCGGCAAGATGATTTATGGGATAAAGGCAAACAAAGCCGTTTAATTGAATCCATATTGATTCGTTTTCCGCTACCCGCTTTCTTTTTTGATGCTACCAATGATAATAATTGGTTGGTCGTTGATGGTTTGCAACGACTAAGCAGCATCCGGAATTTTGCGATTACCAAATCGTTAAAACTTACAGGGCTCGAATTTCTAACCCATTTAAACGCAAAAGGCTGGGATGATTTGTCCGAAGACTTGCATCGAGTGATTGAAGAAGCTCAGGTCGTTATCTATAAAATCATGCCAGGTACACCAAGCGATGTAAAGTTTAATATTTTTAAACGAATCAATACTGGTGGTCTGACTTTAGAATCTCAGGAAATACGTCACGCCCTATTTCAAGGTGTCCCTTCTGATTACATAACGAAATTGGCGCGAACAAAGGAATTTTTGGAAGCCACTGAAAACAAAATTGCAACGCATCGTATGTTAGACCGTGATTTCGCCAACCGTTTCCTGGGATTCTATTTACTTGGAGTTGAAAATTACGGAACAAAAGAATTCGGACAGGATCTGGATACATACATGAGCAAGGCCATGGGAGGATTGTATGAAAAAACTGATGATGAATTAAATAAAATTTCTGCAGATTTTTCAAGTGCAATGCACCTTAGCAAAGTGATATTCGACAAAGAGGCTTTCAGGAAAGTTTATTATAATTACAATCGACTGCCTCCTATCAATAAGGCTCTTTTTGATGCATTATCAACTCAATTTGCTTTATTGGACGAAACTCAAATAGCTAAATTGAAGTCAAAAAAAGAGGAATTCAAATCCGCTTTACGTGATTCATTAAAAGGCGATAGTCTGTTTTTTACTGCCGTTACCAGTTCAACTGGCGACCGAAATAGGGTATTATACAGACATCAAAAAATAAAGGAATTAATTTACCAGGTAATTCAGAACTAAGATGATTAAGTCAATTGAGTTAAAGAATTTCAAATCAATAAAAAAGAAGAATTTTCAGTTACGAAATTTAAATGTGCTATTGGGTTTGAATGGGCAAGGGAAATCTTCATTTATTCAATCGCTTTTGGTTTTAAGGCAATCTGAAAAACTTAGCCAAGGTGAATTAAAGTTAAATGGCGGTGAGAATGGTTTAGTAAACATTGGATCAACAAAGGATGCTCTTTATCAATACAGCAATAACAATGACTTTTCACTGACTCTTCAGTTCCAGAATACCGACCCAATTGATCTGACCTTCGATTATAAAATAGAAGCCGACATTTTTAAAATGAAGACCCCACCTGGGCAATATTTTGCTGAAAATATTGGGCAATCGCTATTTAGTAATAACTTTCAATATCTTAATGCGCAAAGAATTGAGCCAAAATCAATAAATATTACAAGTTATAGCAGTGTCGTAGAGGGCAGTAATATTGGTAAATATGGCCAATATACAGCTCATTACATCGAGCTAAGAGCAAATGAACCTGTTCCGTTTGAAAATATTCTTCACAAAGATTCCATAACAACTGATACTTTCACCGGCAAGAAAACTGTTGATAATACATTAATCAATCAAATAAACCTTTGGCTGGGAGAAATTTCACCGGGTGTTAATGTGATTACAAAGAAAATATCGTCCGACTATATCTTATTGGAGTATACTTTTAAACAGCCGAGCTATGGCAATACAAATAATTATAAACCTGAGAATGTAGGCTTTGGCATTTCCTACGCACTGCATGTTGTAACAGCATTGCTTGCGGCAAAGCCGGGTCAATTAATCATTATTGAAAATCCCGAAAGTCATATTCATCCTCGTGGTCAAGCGGAACTCGGTAAACTTATTGCATTGTTAGCTAAAAATGATGTACAAATTATTGTTGAAACTCATAGCGACCATATATTAAATGGAATTAGGGTAGGCATTAAGGAAGAGCCAGAATTAAGGCACAAAACTATTTTATTTTACTTCAAAAAGGTCGTGACAGAAAGCGAACAGTATTCTCAGATAACTGATATTTCAATTGACAAGAATGGAACACTGAGTAAGTATCCTGAAAATTTACTTGATGAATGGAGCAATCAATTATCAAAACTGATTTAGGTTATGGAATTATTGTTTAATGAGTTGAGCATTCATCCACTATCTGTAGATAAATACGCTGCAAATACAAAGATGATTTATTTTTCAGAAGCCGTAGCTTCCGCCAGGAAGAATGGGTTCAGAAATATTCGTTCTCATTACGATTCTCACCAAATTGAACTTGCCACTGATTATTCATTGTACAATTGGCTAAACAGCAAAGATGTTTATGAAATACACAGGAATAATTTATATGGTATGATCATACTTCCATTTATCAGCGAAGATGATGAAGCAATAGAAACTCGTTTTGTAGAAGCAAATTATTTTTTTGAAGATGTTGCAAATGGCATTTCAAAAACAGAATGTTTGGGATTAGCATCTGCTTTCCTTTATGAAACCCTCAGTGTCAGTTTGCAAAGCAACAATGCTTGGAATAGAAATAGATTAGAATTATTGATTGAATCAATTGACATTACACAAATTGAAGTTGTATTTAACGTATTTTCTAAAGGTTGTTTTGGCATAAAAGTTATAAGTGATTTTATCGAGCAGCTTGGAACTGTCGTATTAATGAAAACGCCAATAGCACCCGATTCTAAAAACATTCATTTGGCTGACCACCACGGGCAAAAGGAATTAAAAGTATTATGGGCTAAACTAAAAAATAGTCCATATGTAATCGAAGGTCGCTCAACCAATTGGGGCGGAAAAAGATTTATAAGAAAGGTTGAAAGGAATGG
>JBAWXL010000356.1:0-3860 GCA_037144095.1 Bacteroidota bacterium | reverse complement strand
GGAAGTAGTTGCGCCCACTTCGGCACCCATGTTACAGATTGTTCCTTTCCCGGTAGCCGAAAGCGAAGCGGTTCCTTCGCCGAAATATTCAATTATGGCATTCGTTCCGCCTTTTACAGTCAGAATTCCTGCCAGTTTTAAAATCACATCTTTTGGCGAAGTCCAGCCTGACAGTTTGCCGGTCAGTTTTACTCCAATCAGTTTAGGCATTTTCAGTTCCCAGGGCATTCCGGCCATTACATCAACAGCATCTGCACCACCCACACCAATAGCAATCATACCAAGTCCACCTGCATTCACCGTGTGTGAATCTGTTCCAACCATCATTCCTCCGGGGAAAGCATAGTTTTCGAGCACCACCTGATGAATAATCCCAGCTCCGGGTTTCCAGAAACCAATTCCGAATTTATTGGAAACGGCACTCAGAAAGTCGTATACTTCGCGGTTGGTATCGTTGGCAGTTTTTAGGTCGGTAGTAGCACCGGCATACGCCTGAATCAGGTGGTCACAGTGAACGGTAGAAGGAACAGCAACGGTTTTACGACCTGAATTCATTAATTGTAATAACGCCATTTGAGCCGTAGCGTCCTGCATGGCCACACGATCGGGCGAGAAATTTACATAATCAACAGCACGTTCATAACTTTTCAGCGGTTCTCCGTCGGCTAAATGTGAGAAAAGAATTTTCTCGGTCAAAGTGAGCGGACGTTGTAATTTATTTTTAATAAAATTAATTCTTTCGGGTAGTGAAGCGTACACACGCTGAATCATTTGTTCATCAAAAACCATAAATTTTGTATTTTTAATCAATTTGTAATTGTTTCAAAGGCAAATATACAGAAAAAAAGATAGCTTGTATCAATTTTTGATATTTTTAATTTTTTAATCGTCTAATTGCCCAAACTTTCCCTTATTTAAATCGTCATAAGCCTGAATAATTTCTTCTCGTGTATTCATTACAAACGGTCCGTATGGGAAGATTGGTTCGTTAATAGGTTCACCACTCAGAATTAATACCACAGCGTCGTTTTCTGCCGTAATTTCAATATCAGTACCGTCGTTAGCAAACAACACAAAATGGTCGGTTTTCACGGTTTTGTTACTGATTGTAACTTCACCCTCGATAACTAAAAACCCGGCGTTGTAATTTTCGGGTAGTGAAAGGTTTACAGAGCCGTTACGATTTAGCCGGGCATTGTACATTTCGATTGGAGTAAAGCTGCTTGCAGGGCCTTTTGTTCCGTTGAAATTTCCGGCAATTACTTCTATTGTTCCGGAATTATTTTCTAACTCATATTTCCCGAATTCATTGCGCCTTATGGGTTGATACTTAGGTGAATCCATTTTGTTTTTGGCCGGCAGGTTTACCCACAGCTGAACCATTTGCATCAGTCCGCCTTTTTTGCTCCATTCGCGGTCGTGATATTCCTTGTGAAGCACGCCCGAAGCAGCTGTCATCCACTGTACATCGCCTTCACCAATCACTCCGGCATTGCCGGCACTGTCGTGATGAGCCACGCGTCCGTGATAGGAGATGGTCACCGTTTCGAAACCGCGATGCGGATGAACGCCCACGCCACGGGGTACGGACGAGGGTGGAAAATCAACTTTAGCACCGTAGTCCATCAGAAAAAACGGACTCATACGCTGCAAACCCAGTTGTCCGTTTCCGGGAAAGAAATTATGTACCCTGAAACCATCGCCCACCATGTGTGCAGGCGGAGGAGGAAGTATGCGTTCGATGCTGCGGATTTTTGACATTTGAATAAGTTTTACTTCCTAAACAACTGAATTAAGGATTTGTTCGGGATAAATTAAATTGAAAAGATTTAGTTATAAAAAGACATGTTTTGTTAGACGTTTATAACAAATTATTTTAAGTTTTTTATTTAAAAATGAATGTTTTAAAACAGAAAATTTATACTAAAATTTTGCTTGAAAAACTTGCAAATCCAAAATCAACCCTTTAACTTTGTTGCAGGTTTTACTTAAAAATATTGTCATAAAGCTGATGGATTGTAGCGAAATGCAATAATTCAGGGATGATTGACCCAACGAGGGGATGAACAACCAATCATCCACGGATGAACGGTCAAACGAGGGGATGAACAGCCGGGCATCCAAGGATGACTGGCCAAACGAGTCGATGAACAGCCGAGCATCCAGGGATGAACGGGCAAACGAGCCGATGAACTGTCAGTCATCCAGAGATGCTTAAATTGCCGTCCCATTTATTAATTGCCGTCCCATTTATGGGACGGATAAGAATAAAAAAACAAAATTGGCTTTAGCCAAACTGAATAGAAGATTTGGCTAAAGCCCTTTACAATGTGCATAATTTATTCCGTCCCATAAATGGGACGGCAATTGAAAAAAACAAACTATTGTTCTCTTTTTAAAACCCAATTATAATTAATTATTAACCCTAAAAATTTATTGTTTTATGAAAATTAATGATTTTAGTTTAGTTCGTTTACGCAACGAAGAACATTTCCAGTTTTTTACTTCTTTCCGTGATTTAGTATTGGTTTTTACGGCTCTGGCTTTGAAAATCGAAGTGTTGTTTAATCTTTTTCTGGCAGCTTATGCCAATGAACTGACCTCGTTGGATATTATCCGGAAAAATTCGCTATCCGACGATTTGGTGGAAGCCGATGATGAGCGCGACAGTGTGTTTCGCGGTATGTGCGATGCTGTGAAGTCGGCCCTCAATCATTTCAATGCCGAGGTGCGGGCAGGTGCCAAGCACCTGCAGGTGGTGCTCGATAGCTATGGCAATCTGGCTAATAAACCCTACGATTCCGAAACCGGAGGGCTAAACAGTTTGATTAATGATTTTACCACTACTTATGCTGCCGATGTAGCTACCGTAGGTCTGACAGAATGGGTAAAGGAACTGGCTGCCAAAAACAAAGCCTTCGACGACCTGAAAAACAACCGTTACACCGACGAGGCTTCCAAAACCATCCTGCGCATGAAAGAAGAACGCGTGAAAACAGATGCTATCTACCGTCAACTGGTGGAACGTCTGAATGCACTTATCGTGGTGGAAGGCGAAGCTGCTTATGCCGGTTTTGTAACCGAACTAAACAAACGCATCGAAGGCTACGACAATACGGTTTCTATCCGTAGGGCAAAGGGAAAGAAAGGTGGCGATGCTCCTGCTGCAAATTAAGAAAGAATTAGTGAGAGCGCGGACGAGAGTTCGCGCTCTTTTTTGCTCTAGTCAAGAAAAAATATTTTACATAACCCCGACGAAATTAGAAATAAGTATTAACTTTGGGGGTGGAAAATAAAAATAGGCCTCAAAGTGCCTTAGTTGCATCCCTAATTGCATCGAGAGGTACTAATAATGTAGAATATCAAAACAATAAATAATTTTGAAACACGATGCAATCCGCCTAAGAGGAAGATGTATGAATCAGAGACTCAAATTCTATTTTAAGACTTCAATATGAAACGAACAAATTTTATAATAACATTAATTATTGCTTTAGTATATTGGATTCCTTCAACAATTGCTTTGCTTGATACAATTAATGGATCTGGAATGATTTTTCCAGGGTGGTTAGATTTCATTTTAATGCCAGGTTACATACTCGGCTTTGCACTTTGTTATGGAGGTGGTGCAATTGGTGCAATCATCGGACAGTTTATTGAACTGATCATTGTATTTTTTATATCAAGAATGATATATGAACCATTTAGACGAAAAATATCTAAAGATGATGAGGAATAATTTAGAAAAGGTTTAGCGAATAATGTGGTTTGAATCTATCATTTTTCCACTCTTTCCACCCAATTACGAAACTTTAACCCGAAATAAAGTTGTATTGATTTCATTTTATTCTACTTTTGCC
>JBAWXL010000355.1:0-3878 GCA_037144095.1 Bacteroidota bacterium | reverse complement strand
AGCATAGGCTTCCACAACTGTTTTGGTATATGCTAGAAGTTTAGCATAGGCTTCTACAAATGTTTTGGTATATGCTAGAAGTTTAGCATAGGCTTCTACAATTTTATTGGCTTAATTATAAGCGAAATACATTTTGCTGGTTTTCATGAATCAGTTTACATAAGCCTGGTGCTTTAAGGAATATTCGGGAAAAACTATTGTAATAGGGAAATATGTAAACATCATGTCGTAAAAATCACACATTATATTATTATAATATAGCACTTCCTCTTTTTTCATTTCAATATTCCAATGATTTGTTGTGCCTGAAATAGAAAAATGCTTAATTTTGGAGTGTGGAATTTCTGCATTCTACAAAATCAAAACTATTTCAAACAGCATTAAATCAAAAAATTTATGAGTGATATAACAGATACAATTCAGGAAAATATAGAGCCTTCCGGAAAAAGCAAAATCAATTCGATGGTAGCTATTTTTGTTGCCATCACGGCAACTTTTATGGCGCTTTGCAATGTTAAGGATGGCAATATTGTGCAATCAATGACGCAGGCACAAGCGCATTGCATCGATGCCTGGTCGTATTATCAGGCAAAAAGCACCAAACAATCCATAGCCGAAAATACGCTCGAATTATTAAAACAACAAAACACTGCCGGCAGCGAGAAACTTATTCAGAAATATGAAGAAAAAGTGGCTAAATACGAAAAAGAAAAAGCAGAAATAAAAACTCAGGCTGAAAATTTCCAGAAAGAATATGACGACATCAACCTTTTCGACGATCAGTTTGATATGACTGAAGCATTGTTGACCATTTCCATTGCCATGCTGGGCATTACTTCCCTCACCCAAAAGAAATGGCTACTCTATTTTGCGAGTGCGGTGAGTTTAACCGGAATCATTTTAGGTTTGACTGCATTTATGAAAATCAGCTTGCATTCCGATTTTGTATCAAAAATATTAGGATAAATTCAAATACATTTCAGCATGAAAAACCATCATTCAATGAAAAACAAATTCACATCTCTTACCACACTGTTCATTTTTGTATTTCTGATGCATCAATCGCCCAGAGTTTTTGGCGGTGACTTGCATCGTTTTTCTCCACCAATCAGCGCCATTAAGGTTTTCCTGAATGCAGCACAAATTACGCATTCGCAGCAATTGAGCATCTCGAAGGGTGAAAATAAATTTCTTTTCTGTGGACTTGCTTCAAGCATTGAGGCAAACAACATCATACTCGAAAAGTATGGTCAGGCGAAGCTCTTTAAACTTTCGCTGATTACAATAAACGACACCACTGATATTTTCAGCCTTGAGCCGGAAATTGTTCAATTGATGAATATGAAAAAAGATTCTCTTTTAAGTATCGAAAATCGAATTCATAAGATTCGGGCAGAAATAGAAGGACTGGAACTACAAAAAGCTTTTCTCAATAAAAACGCCAATTCTATTTCAAGTGATCAGAATCCAGCATCATCAAAAATGAATTCTGCTTCGCTTATGGACACTTATGCATCCATTGTTACAGGCATTCTCGATAAGAAAAAAGAGTTGGAAGCTCTCCTCATGAGCCGCAGATCATTGCTCAACCTTGTTTTTGGAATAACTAATTCAGCCCGGAATTCAAGTAACATTAATCTCATATATGTTGATCTCCATAATGATGCTGACGAATATTCAACAGCGCTTTCCATTTCCTATCTTTCGGCAGAAGCTGCCTGGAACCCGGTTTATGAGGTGTTTGCGAGCGAATATAATCGAATAAAACTGAATTATAATGCCAAAGTGCTTAACAATACAGGCATTAATTGGGACAACATCAACCTCACCCTTTCGACCGCCGATCCTTTCATCTATTATAAAGCACCTTACCTCAGCCCTATTTATGTGGGTAAATTCAGAACCAATCCGAATTATCTGAAAGACAATAATAATAATTCCAACAAAGGGATTAAAATCATGAAAGTGCCCGACAGGGAAATTAGTTTTTCGGTTTCGGGGCGCAATAGTTTTCCATCCAATCCTCAAGCCTATTTGCTCAATATTAATGTATTTGAGCTGCATCCGGTTTTGGTTTACCGTACTGTGCCCAAAAAAGATGCGAATGTATATATGGTGGCTCGTGTGCCTGATTGGGAAAAACTCGATTTGATTGACGGAGAAGCTGCCCTGTTCAGTAATGGTGAATTCTTGGGGAAGACCATGATTATTCCGAGTGAAACTGAAGATTCGCTTGAAATTCCACTTGGTATTGTTAAAAATATCATTGTCAGCTACAAACTTATCAGCGAATACTCGAGCAAGAAAATACTTGGAGGCGATTTGGTTTCGACCTATAGTTATGAGATTAAGATAAAAAATAATGATAAATCAACCATCACGCTTGAGGTGCTCGATCAGGTGCCGGTTTCGGAGGAATCATCGGTTAAAACCGAAATCAATGAAATGACGGAAGGCGCCGACCGTGATTTGCTCACAGGTTTAATTGTTTGGAAAAAAGAAATCCAGGCGATGTCGGAACTAAATTTCACTTTGAAATACTCAGTCTCCTACCCAAAACGAGGAGGTTATGGCATTCCAAAAGAAAACTACAGCTATCGAAATGCCCGCTTTTTGTAAATCTAACATTAGTGTAAAACCCATCATTTTTGAAATAATCCTTTGCATAAAGAAAAATGTATATTTTTGTGCTGTAAAAAATAAATGAAATAAAATGAAAAAAACCATATTATCAATGGGTCTGATAGCTATCAGCCTTATGTTATTTTCCTTCAAAAGCGGAAACATCCAAAGCAATCCTAAAAACAAAAACGACCTGACCAGGCATAATATAAAGGGGAAAGTTAAATCTATAAAGGAAACCACTTTTGGTGTGACTGATACTTCCTCATCAACGCAGCAAGGTGATAAAAAAACTAAGAGCTTTTATCTGTATAACGAAAAAGGATTTGTCACGGAAATGAAAGAATATCTTCCAAACGATAGCCTGGATAAGAAATATACTTATAGCTATAACGAAAACGGGAGCATGGTTGAAAACGTGCGCTTAAGTTCTAATCTTAGTTTAGAATACAAAGAAACCTGGAAATTTGATGCTAACGAAAACATGATCGAACACAGCGTTTATTCTAATTCAGATAAGAAAAACCTGACTTTGCAAAGTAAAACTGTGTGTAAATACGATGAAAAAAATCATCTCATACAAGAACTTTTTTATGGTTCAAATGAAAAGCTTGAAAAAAGTGCAACTTACCGATATGATGATATGGGCAATATGCTCGAAAAAAACAATTACAATGCTGACAACGTTATCAGTAACACTGCCGAAAATAGTTTTTATTTTAAAACCGACACCATTCGCGATGATAAAGGAAATATTGTAAACCTAAATCAATATAAATATAATCCTGATGGAAGTTTTATTATAACCCAATTGCTCAAGTATGATAAGGATAATCTGGTTGAATTTACCAAATTCGGGGCCGATTTAAGCACTGAATATATGTATACTTACAAATATAACGACAAAGGGGACGAGATTGAAAAAAGCAAGTTCAACATGTATAATGTTTTGGATGAAAAAACCACTTCAAAATATGTGTATGATAAAACCGGAAACTGGATTAAAGCAACGATTTCTAAAAATGAAGTTCCCGAAAGCACAAAAGAGCGGGAAATAGTTTATTATTAGGCATTAGTCGTTAGTAGGTTATAGGCTGAAGGCTTCAAGACTGAAGGAGGCTTATGGGTCGATAGCACTTTATCGTATTCAATTTTCGCCAATAAAATTTACTCAAAAAAAAACCTAACATCTTTCGGGAAACTGTTAGGTTTGGCAAAAAATGGAGTTTCTTATCAACTAATATCCAAATGATACA
>JBAWXL010000354.1:0-3915 GCA_037144095.1 Bacteroidota bacterium | reverse complement strand
GTTGATGAAGTCGGTTCGGCTTATCGAATACTTCTTGAAAAGTAAAGCATAATAGGTGCCGGCTTTTTGTCGAATATCAATTGCTCCCCCGTAATATTGGGTCATGGAGGCTTCGATCAAATGTAAATCGACCAGCATGTTAATCATTTTTTCGCGGGGAATCACGTTTTTAGGGGGACTGGGTAAGTCATTATCGCTATTCCCGCACGAAAAACAAAAGATGCAAGCAATTATAAATAATAGGTGAAATGGTTTTTTTATTCTCATATTTCAAAAAGAAGTCTTTGTCCTTTAACTGATTCGTCAAATTGTTGATTACAATACACTAAATTTCCATTGACAAAGGTATGAGTAATTGCCGAATTAAACGTATATCCTTCAAAAGGCGACCAATTGCATTTATAAAGAATGTTTTCTTTGGAAACCTTAACTGTCTGATTCAAATCGAAAACACAAAGATCGGCATGATATCCCTTGCGTAAAAATCCACGTTTTTCGACCTTAAAACAAACTGCAGGCGCATGACACATCTTATCGATAATTTTTTCGAGACTAAATATTTTTTTCTTATACATTTCAAGCATAATTTGAAGCGAATGTTGCACCAAAGGTCCGCCTGAGGGAGCTTCAAGATAAGGTTTTAGTTTTTCTTCAAGAGTGTGAGGTGCATGATCGGTGGCAACTATATCAATGGTATCGTTATTTAATGCATTGATTAAAGCATCACGATCGTTGAAAGTTTTAATTGCCGGATTCCATTTGATCAGATTTCCTTTCGTCTCATAATCTCTATCATTAAACCAAAGATGATGAACGCAAACTTCAGCCGTGATTTTTTTATCTTTCAATGGAATAGTATTATCAAATAATTTCATTTCAGAAGCTGTCGATAAATGCAAGATATGTAAACGGGTGCCATACTTCTCAGCTACATCTTTAGCCTTTTTAGAAGAGGAAAAGCATGCCTTATCGCTTCTAATTAATGAATGGCAATTAGGAGGAATATTGCTGTTAAATCTTTGCTGATAATGTAAAAGGTTTTCTTTTATGATGCTTTCTTCTTCGCAATGCACAGCAATTAACATTTTACTTTTTGAAAAAATATCCTGAATTGCATCCGGATCGTCCACCAACATATTGCCTGTGGATGCTCCAAGAAAAACTTTTATTCCACAAACGTTTCGGGGGTCCGTTTTAAGCACTTCAATAATATTGTCGTTAGAAGTGCCCATATAAAAAGAGTAGTTTGCCAGCGATTTTTCGGCAGCAATATCATATTTTTCTTTTAATAATTCCTGCGTTAGAGTGCCCGGTTTGGTGTTGGGCATATCCATAAAAGAAGTGACTCCACCGGCAACTGCAGCTTTACTTTCAGTGTAAATATCCGCTTTATAAGTCAATCCGGGTTCACGAAAATGTACCTGGTCGTCAATCACCCCGGGAATAAGATGTTTTCCGCTCAAATCAATAATTTCCAGGCCATCAACATTAAAAGTATCTGGCAGGGGATTGGCTTCTGAAAAAATATCCTGAATGATACCTCTTTGAATAAGTAAGCTTCCGGTGAAAGAAACGCCTTCGTTAATGATAGTAGCATTGGTAAGAAGAAAAGGTTTTGAAGTTTCCATTTAATAATGTCTTATTCAGCAAAGTTAAACATTATTGTAAAAACAAGGCTTTTTGCTGGAAATTAATCTTAGCTATTGTCTTTTCGAAACGAATAGAGAAAGGTCAATCCTAATGGCTGAATTAAAAAAACTAACGTATGTAGTGAACATTATTAGATAAAGCTAACATTCTTTCGTGATTATACTAAAAAAAAAGGAGTGTAGCCATTTTTGTGAATAATTTCAGAAATTAAATAGATAAAAAAAATCCGCCTTGAATGCGGATTTTAGTTTTGACTATTTAGTTAGTTCAAATTTATGCTTTTCAGCTAATCTTTTTTGAACGTCTAAAAAGTTTTTAAGTTCATAATTCAGCTTTTGATCAATAAGTTTAGAAACATTTTTATATTTAGTTTCTTCCTCCGGAGTATATAAAGCTGTAGGGATTTTAGTAATCCGAACTACTTCTTTATACTCATTTTCGGCAACGTTCTTATATGCTTCAAAAAGTTTAAGAGCAGCTTCTTTTAAAGAAACATCTTTGTCTACTTCATTCAGTTTTCCAACTTTATCAATAGCAGAATTAATGGCATCTTTAAATTTAGTGTATTCTTTATCGATGTTCACTGTATCTAACTTTGAAGCCAAACCAAGTATAGTTTTTTCTTCGTTAATTACAGCTTTTTGTTCAAAAACGATATCATCATTATATTTGATAATATCTTTTTTTGTAGGTCCACAGGCAACAAACAATAAGGCAACCAAGCCCATTGCGATAAAATGTAATTGTTTTTTCATAGTTTATTTTTGATGATTAAGTTTATTTTTTTGTTTGGGATACTTCTTAAACAGACTTCTTAATTTGAGGAAGAGAACACCCATAAAAGCCTCGTAAAATATATTTTTCGACATTTTAGAAGTGCCTTTTGTTCGGTCAGTGAAGATAATGGGGACTTCCATAATGTTAAAACCTAGCTTCCATGTTGTGAACTTCATTTCAATTTGAAATGCATAGCCGTGAAAACGTATTTGGTTTAAATCAATAGCTTCAAGCACTTTTCTTGTGTAGCATTTAAAACCGGCTGTTGTATCCTGAATTTTCATACGTGTAATAAAACGAACATAGGCAGAGGCATAATATGACATCAAAACCCTTCCCATAGGCCAATTAACTACATTAACTCCATTAATATAACGAGAACCTATAGCCAAATCGGCGCCTTTTGCATGACACGCATCATAAAGTTTCAATAAATCTTCAGGATTATGTGAGAAATCAGCGTCCATTTCGAAGACATACTGGTAATCTCTTTCTAAAGCCCATCTAAAACCATGGATGTAGGCAGTTCCTAAACCTAACTTCCCTTTTCTTTCTTCAATGAAAATTTGATTAGGGAATTCGGTCATGAGAGACTTAACGATGTTGGCAGTTCCATCGGGAGAATTGTCTTCAACAATTAGAATATGAAAAGATTTTTCTAGTGAAAACACTTTTCTAATTATGCTTTCGATATTCTCTTTCTCGTTGTAAGTAGGTATAATAACAACACTATCGGTCACGGAAAATTAGGTTTATTTATTTGGCAAATGTATAATTAATTCTAAAGTGAAACATAAAAAGTAAACATTGTTGAAAAAAAATTATTTTACTTCTTTAGTTAAAAAAATATAAACGGGGAAATGATCGCTATAACCACCCATAAAAACGCCACCAACCATAGTGCGGAAGGGATAACCTTTAAATGCACCTTCTTTTTGAGTTAAATAACTCTTATTGTATACTTTTGCAACAGCAAATTTCCATCCTGCGTTGACATTATTAATAAGTCCTGCGGAGATTATTGTTTGGTCAAATAGATTCCATGAATCTTGATAAGCTAAAGAGCCAATGCCATCTTTATATAGTTTAATCATAGGATCATAGAAATCACAAGGAGATAAATTATCAGACTTACCCTTAGCTTTAAACACTTTGACAATGCTATTATCAGTTGGGTCATCATTAAGGTCTCCCATTACTATAGTTTTTGCATTTGGTGTAACTTTACAAATGGAATCAGCTATTGCACGGCATAAAGTAGCAGCAGCAGCACGTTTTGGTGCACTAATAGCTTCTCCACCCCGTCTCGATGGCCAGTGATTAACAATGATATTGAGGGGCTCTCCATCTAATAATCCTTTAACTACCAATTGGTCACGAGTATAAAAGGCAGTATCATCTGGCATACTAAGTTTAACTGGGTAACTACTTACAACTTTAAAAACTGAGGGTTTATATAGAAGCGCAACATCAACACCCCTTCGATCA
>JBAWXL010000353.1:0-3963 GCA_037144095.1 Bacteroidota bacterium | reverse complement strand
GAGACCCAATTTATAATAAGTATCACTCCAAGGGGTGTTGCTGGTTACGCCTATCGAATTATAATAACTTCCCAAACCCAGCGCAATCATTTCCTGATATGTTGTGGGATTATCATTAAACTGAACAAAAGCACTGTGATTGTAGTCGCGAAAACCATTATCATAGCCTAACCAATCAGTAGCGCTTCGTTCTGACGATAATACATCTTTGAAAGTTGTTTGATTGTTATATCCAAAAGAAGATTCTAAAAAAAGCGAAAGAGTATCGGGATAATCCTTTGTTTCAATTGAAATGTAGGCTCCTGCCCAGTCGCCGGGCAAATCGGGACGTGCAGTTTTTGAAACCACAATATTATCCACCAAACTCGACGGAATTATATCTAATTTTATGTTATTGGTAAAAGGATCCAACGTAGGAATTCGTGCGCCATTGATGGTTGTTTTTACATAACGATCACCAACACCTCTTACGGTAATCAATCCGCTGCTATTAGTCGATACACCAGTTATACGCGCAACTGCACCAGCTACACTAGCATCACCGGTTTTCTTTATTGTTTCTGCCGAAATAAAATCAATCGTTGAACTCGACTTTATTTTCACTCTTTCTAATTGTGCTTCGCTTCCGTTACTTGCTTTTGCTGTAATTACAACCGCTGTTATAGTCTTAATAGAAGATTCTAAAGTATAGTTTTTAATAACAATGCCTTTTGCACAATTAACGGTATCTTCTAAGGTCTTATAGCCAACAAAACTAACTACAATAATTTCAGTGCCTGACTCCGGTAATTTGAATGAAAAATCACCTTTAACATCGGTGCTAACCCCACTGCTCATTTTCGATTTAGGATAAACTGTAGCCCCAATCAGGGTTTCCCCATTCATGTCAGAAACTTTTCCTCTGATGGTACATTGTCCTATTACACCAGAAGCTATAAAAACGTTTAATATGATAAGGAGTAAAAAAGACTTCATAAGGGCATCAACCTAAATTCGTTATTAAAAAATGAAGGAATATTATTTTTTTATCAATTTTCGGGTTGTTTTAACTCCATTAACCGACATTTCGATAAAATAGATTCCATCCGTAACCGAACTTAAATCAATATTTTCTTTATAGTTATCGAGTACTGAGTTTAATTTTTTCTTTAAAACAACATTCCCAAGAAGATTATAGATTGTATAATAATTATCAGGGTTTTGGCTTTCTGTGTTTATATTCAATCTGAAAACACCATTTGAAGGATTTGGATAAATCGAAATTTCTGTTTTACATGCAATATCTTTTATCACTGTACCAGGATTGTTAATGCTATCTGATACATAAGTAAGATCTGCACGTTGAATTTCTGTACCTGTAGGATTATCGGCAACATACTTTTCAGAGCCACCTGAAGGTGTTCCAATCTGAATATTTAATTTAAAAGAAAGTTGTCCATCTGTGGTGATTTGAGCAATCAGCAATTGATTTGTAATGGTATCAGGACCCATAGCGCCTGCAAGGCAATACCAGCCACCGTTGGTTGCATAAAATGAATTTCCGAGTTGACTTGTTGCATCAAAAACGGTAATGGCAGTATCAAGTCCAACAGTGCCGAATGTGCCCGGATTACCTGCAAGAAATCCATCTTGAACACTTAGAGGAATGCCTGCGGCAGGATTGGCATTTAACAAAATACCATCTGCATTTACTACTGTTGCAACGCCATCATCCACCGTTTTCAAAACACCAAAATTGCCTACACATGCTGCACCGGCTGTCAACCACGAATCGAGCATTACGGTATTGTTCTTGGCTTGGGCTTTTGTAAAAGTAGGGTTGGTGGCACCTCTGTCTTCATTATTAAAGAAAGAAGTAGTTGTATTAAAAGAAAGTGGGTGATTTGAACTGCCATAAGCCATCTGAAATTTATAACCTTGTTTCATATCTACATATATTCTGTAAGTAACAGAGCCAACGGGCAGATTTCCATAACCAATGCTTCCAATCGAGTCGGCAGCGTTTGAAATATAATATTTTTCCACAATAATTGAATCGAGACCATTTTGCGCCTTGGCATTTAAGCCTATCAAAAGAAAGCTGAATAATATGAATTTAGTAAAAGTTTTTTTCATGATATTAATTTTGTTGTGTTTTTTTATTGAATTTATTTTTGGGTTAATCCATCGAATTGTATTTCTGAAGCTTCAGGGTTAGAAGCAACAAACTTCACATAGCCGCCTGTAGGAGTTCCTATTTGTACATTTAATTTGAAAGTTAGTTTTCCGTTGGTAGTGAGTTGAGCAATCAGCACCCTGTTTTCGGCAGTAGGTCCTTTCACTCCACCAAGTGCAGCCCAACCTCCGTTGTTTGTCGAAAATCGAGTGGCATTGCTATCATTATTAAAAAAGTTTAAATCGAGATTAAACTGTTTAAAGTCGGGCAAAACACCTTTACACAGTCCATCGGCTAACTTCAACGAAGGGCGGTTGGTGATGATAGAGAATCCGGTTGTGTCTTCTATTCTGGGAATGCCCGTAAAGCCTCTTGCTGCAGCACCCATTGTAATCCACGAATCTAAGGCAATATTCCCTTTATTGATATGCTTGACATTTATGTTAAAACCGGTAAAAGCATCAGCCATTTTATCATTATAAAACCTGGTAGTGGTTTCTAATAGAAGCTCATGTTTTGGATTTCCATAAACCATTTGCAGATTATAACCCGCTTTCATATCAATAAATATTCTGTAAGTAATCGAACCTTTTGGGAGCGGACTTAATAGGGTATCGCTATAATCAGATTCCTCCGAAACGTAATATTTTTCAACTATCACTTTTTCTAATGCTAAACTATCGTCGTGAGTAATTACATAGTTATTTTGAGCTGATAAAGTAGTATGCATCATCATCAAAAAGATGAATAAAGATACAGTTGCCTCTAAAGTAGTTTTTAATTGCTCTTGTATTTCCCTCATTATGTGCTTAAATCAATTATGTATTACCGTTTTATAATAGGATGCAAAACTCGTGATTGAAAATTAAATTAAGGTTAAGTCAATATTATTTTATTGTTATCTTAATATTAATTTTTCAATCTCTATGTATAAGTTGTTAATCTCCATTTCTTTGCACAGATTTCTATCTTGAATTTCTGGTTTTGGAATTTTCATCATGGAATTTAAGTCTTGAGTCTTCAAATGTCCAAAATTTCAATCCGATTTTTATGAAAATTCCCATTTTTAACAAAATTATGAGATTATGTACAGATCGTTAACGTTCATTGCCCGATCTATCAAGATCATTGCCTAATCTTTTATGATTATTACCAGATGTATCAAGATCATTGCCTAATCTTTTATGATTATTGCCTGATCTTTATGATTATTGCCTGATCTTTATGATTATTACCAGATGTATCAAGATCATTACCACATCTAAGCAGATCATTACCATATCTACTCAGATCATTGCCACATCTGCCAAGATCATTACCCGATCTATCAACATCATTGACTAATCAGTCATGATCTGTCAATAATCGTAAACGATCTGTACATAATCTGCTTTTAGCCTTAAAAAATCTCTTTTTTGCAATAAAATATGATCTACTTCAAGAGGGCTAAAATCATAGATCATTAAAACAAATTGCCACAGAATAGTCAGATTATCAAAAATATTTAATTTAAAAAATCAGCGAATCTGTGGCTTATTTTTTATATTATCTTAGCCTTCTAAGGGAGTTATATTTTAATTTTCCGCTTGATCTAAAACATCAATATATCTCTCTCAAACTCGATTTATTTAAAATTGATTTTTATTTAATACTCCATTTTAAAACGTATTCAAGCTAAGGAATTTAAAGTCTTATCAGAAGATTTATTGAAAATATTTCAGACCTTAGTTATAGCTTAAGCTTTTAGCCAAAGCAAGCTCGAAAAGCTCCATTGATACTTTTGGAGTAGATTGGCCTCTTTCAACATT
>JBAWXL010000352.1:0-3989 GCA_037144095.1 Bacteroidota bacterium | reverse complement strand
AGGGCCTCGACCTCGCCGACTACCTCCTCGACGTACACAATCCGCCATTATGAGCGCAAAAACCGGTAATTCCTTTGCTAAACCCTTCTTATTCTCCTGTTTCAACAATATCTTGATAAGAATGCAAACTGGAGCTACTTGCCCGACTTGTTGGAGGATGAACCAGAGCTGCAATCATCAGCTGTTTACGTTCTTATACAGAGGGGGGCTGTGTGTTTTTTTCAGAATCGGGCAGATCGGTCTAAATAATATTAGGTGTATATCAGCTAATCACAGCAATTCATTTCAAAAATAGATCTGAAGTCAGGCCTATACGACTGGATTGGCTCTGTAAAGATGATTTTGTCAGGGATATATACAAGCTACGCCTCATTGTAAATAATACGATACCAAAATGACTAACAGTTTTGATTTAAGTATTTTAAGAAGTATTTCAAAAATAATTGGCGAAGACATTTTAACTCATAAACAAATAAATGAGCAATTTCAAAATTCTGGACTTGTAGATACTGGTGAAGGGTCAAATAAACCGGACAAAATTTATTACACTTTAAAAGCACGACAAAAACAAGATGGCTGTGCGAATAATGTCTTAAGTTTTATTTTAAGATTAATAAATCCAAAACGATACGATAGCGAGGCAGAATTCGAAAAGCATCGGACATCCATAAATGAGAAACTGCTTTATGAAGGAATTGAAATTGATAAAACAGGGTTAGCAAAGCCTGTTGATAAAGCTAAAACTATATCTGAGGCGAAGAGACGGTCATTGAAAATTAAGGAAAGAGTTCATGGAATTGGAATTCATGTTGATATTTTACCATATTGCGAATCTGAATTGCTAAATGAAAATTATTTTCATGCAATTCTTGAAATAACAAAAAGTGTAGCTGAAAGACTCAGACAAAAAAGTGGATACACTTCGGATGGTGCAGAATTGGTTGACGAATGTTTTGGATTGGGAAAGGATAAAAAACCAATGCTGGCTTTTAATACTCTTCGGTCAGACAGTGAAGAAAGCGAACACAAAGGATTTGGAAACTTCATAAAAGGTTTTTTCAGCATGTACAGAAATCCCAAAGCACATGACCCTAAAATTTTAGAGGATACTCAATTGACAGAAATGACAGAAGTGATAGTTGTTGCGACGATAATTCAAAACAAACTCGACAAAACATACAAAACAGGACTAAAAAATAACGAGGCATAACAAGCACTAAACAAATGCATATATGCGTATTCGTTGAAAAATTTAAAATCTTTACATACATTTGTGCTGGTTGACAATTCGCAAAACTTTAAACTCACACTTGTTATAGTGTCAGCCGTTGGCAGTAATGGCAGGAGAGTCCAACAACATTGAAAATTTGATAAGTGGTCGTATAAATAGAATAACTTAGCGCAAAATAGATATTTGAATGAAAACACATCATAAAATAATAAATGGCGACAGTAGACAAATGACTGAATTGTCTGATAATTCAGTGCATTTGGCCATTACTTCACCTCCATATTGGCAGCTTAAAGACTACGGAACAGACAATCAAATTGGATTTCATGACAGCTATGAAAATTATATCAACAACCTGAATTTAGTTTGGAAAGAGTGCTACCGAACTCTTCACAACGGTTGCCGGTTGTGTATAAATATTGGAGACCAATTTGCAAGAGCTGTTTATTATGGACGCTATAAAGTAATTCCTATACGAGAAGAGATTATTAAGTTCTGCGAAAATGTCGGGTTTGACTATATGGGAGCTATCATTTGGCAAAAAGTTACGACTTCAAACACAACAGGCGGTGGAGTTCAAATGGGTTCCTATCCTTATCCTAGGAACGGAATTTTGAAGCTTGACTATGAATTTATTCTTGTTTTCAAAAAACTTGGTGATGCTCCGAAGCCCACTAAAGATCAAAAGGAGCTTTCAAAAATGACAGCAGAAGAATGGAATACATTTTTTGCTGGACATTGGAATTTTGCAGGGGCTAGGCAGAATGGGCATATTGCTGTCTTTCCCGAAGAATTACCAAGAAGGCTAATAAAAATGTTTTCATTTATAGATGAAACTGTCCTTGATCCATTTGCCGGAAGCGGAACAACTTCGCTCGCAGCCAAAAACCTTGACCGCAATTCTGTTGGGTTTGAAATTAACCCTGAGTTTGTTCCATTTATAAAAGAAAAGCTTGATGCCAATCAAAAAGATATATATGGAACAACATACGAATTTTTAATGCAACGCAAACAGGAAATTGATTTTGAAAAAGCAATTTTAAGACTTCCTTACATTTTCAAGGATCCGCATGCCCTTGACAAAAAAATTGATGTAAAGAAATTACAATTCGGATCCAAAATTGACAAGGACAGCCCAACACAACGAGAAGAACTATTTACAGTTAAAGAAGTTATTAGCTCTGAAAAAATTAGATTGAGCAACGGCCTTACTATAAGACTAATAGGCATTAAAAAAGATCCGATAACTAATGATAAAGCAGTGACGTTTCTTTCGGATAAAACTAAAGGAAAAAGAGTGTTTCTAAAATTTGATAATATGAAATATGATGCAGAAAATAACTTGCTTTGCTATCTGTATTTAGAAAACAAAACTTTTATCAATGCTCATTTAGTCAAGAGTGGTTTTGTGCAAGTGGATAGTGATATTGATTTCAAATTCAAAAATAAGTTATTAAAACTCAATCATGAACAAGTAACAGATTAAGACTAATATTTTACAAATTATCAACAATGCTAATGGGTACATAATTGCTGATGAAATATTTAATCAAATTTTACAAGGTATTGATCCCGGTAAAACTCAAGAAACTATAAGGAAATATATTAGGGAACTTGTTAATGAACAAAATAATTTAATAGGAAGCTGTAATCATGGGTATTTCAAAATAGATACTTCTGAAAAAGCTCAAGAAGCAATTCGTTATTTATTAAGCCGCATACCTGATTTGCAAAGCAGAGCAGAAAATCTAAAGCAAATATGGAATAATAACAACCCTAATAATCAAATATAATATGGAAAAAGAATGGGTAACGGGCTCGGACGGTGAAAACTTAAAATTCAAAAGAGAAACGCTTTTGAATTACGGAATGAATAGGTGGGGATTAAATAAAGCTCATAGCGTTGGCTCAACTTCTGAGCTTATTAGGTCTTGCGCCCCGACAACATATGAAGAATGGGAAGAATTCTATTTTACAAAAGCTACACAAAAGAAGAAGGATGGCTTGAGGATTACCAGAGAATTCATAGCTGGGCTTGGGCAAACCCTTTATGTCAAGTTATCTGAAGTAGTTCAAAATGAATTGTTGTCTATTTCAGAAGATGAATGCATTGATTATGCCTATAACTTAGTTTTAAACAGAACTTATGAAGGATATAAAACTGAAATTGAGACTATTTACGGACAGTTGGAAGGAGCAATAGAAAGAAAAATTGAACCTGCTCCTGATAAATGGGATAGAGCTTATTGTGTTGATTTTTTTATTAAAATCAATGATAAATACATAGGAATTCAAATAAAGCCAATTGCTTCTGGTCAGGCATTAAACCAATATCAATGGATAGAAATGCACAAAGTCAATCATGCAAAGTTTGAAAAGGAATTCGGTGGAAAAGTCTTCTTCATTTATTCTACTAAAAGTTCAGCAGGAAAAAAGACGATTTACAATATAGAAGTAATTGAGGAAATCAGAAAAGAAATCATCCGACTAACCACTTGATATAAAGCCATATACCTCTAAAAAAAGCTATAACTAGTGGTGGGTTGGACAACATAATTGAAGCTTTGTTGCTAGCACAATTATTTGTGTTTGTTGACAGCTAAGTACCACCCAATCAACCACTTGTTATATCCTCAACTGCTGCAGGTTAAATCATCCTTCCCACCTCACCCTCCACCTTCAGAGCTAACAGACCCCCCCAGTTCCCCCTCAACCACCTCCAACACATCATCCCGCTCCAGCACCACCCGCGCCAACT
>JBAWXL010000351.1:0-4000 GCA_037144095.1 Bacteroidota bacterium | reverse complement strand
GCAAAATTCGGGGATTTTTTTGGATATTTTTCCCAAGGTAGACCCAGTTGGGAAAAGTTAAAGTTATAGGTCGGATATAGTAAGTAAGGAAGTTTGAAATTATGACTATGTGAGCAATTATATGCTTACATATTTATAATTCAACACATTAATAATATGCCAATTATATTTAACTATTTTCACAGAATAGAATATTACAATAATATTCCCAAGTTGTATCCAACTGGGAAAGACCTCTCCCCATATCCCTCTCACAAGGAGAGGGACTTTGGTGTGAGCAATTATGAGTTTTTTCATTATTTTACTAATGCCGACCGTTGGTTCTCGACCTCACCCAGCCTTCGGCCACCCTCTCTGACCTCTATCCCCCTTTGGGTACTTTATCTCCCTTTGGTCGCTGACCGTTGGTTCTCCAAGTGGAGAATGACAAACTATTTCTTTAGCTATTGGAGAGGGATAAGCGGAAAATAGTTATTTGACTTAAGAAAGGAAGGTGTCAATTGAACAAAGGAATTCAATTGAACTTTGAAAGAGTAGTGCTAATGGAATAATCTTTAACTGATCTTTTCCCATTCTTTGGCGAAGTGCTGCTCTCATATTGTCAATATATTTGGTAGGCGTACTACGGTCTTTTAAATCAATAAATGTTCGATATACATCTGTTAGCCGTACATTGAAGTTTTGTTCGAAGAATGTAGTCAATAAACTAATTTCGCACTTCCCGTGATTAAGAGAACCCATAGCATTTATCGCATAAATGAGTTCTACTAATGACGATTTATCATCAGTCCATTCGAGTGACATGTTTTCTAACATCCCAGTTTGACCCCAATTAGGATTTGCATCTTTTATTGTCAAGGCATCTAACTCAGTCTTTAAAAATACTTCAATCCGATCATTTGCAATAATTTCTGCAACTGTGTAATCGAGGCAAGTAGAAAAATCAGGATCAATATAAATCAACGGATTATCTATATGAAAATGGATGTCTTCTCTGCCTCTAACGAAAAGTATATCATCGATAAAAGTTGAGTTCATTCTATAATAGCCATAAAATTCGAGGTGACTATTAAAAAAAGAGGTGAGTTTTTCTAATTCATAATGGAAATGGTTTTGTTTCTTTTCAATACTTCCCATTGGTCTTTTACGTTCAATATTGTTTATTTTGACAAAGTAAATGAGTTGACTTACTATTCCAGGTTTGATTACTTTGAAAAACAGAATCTCTTCATCTTCATTTTTAAATGTGTAATCTAATACAAAGCATCTAAGTTTACTTAAGGCACAATTTAAACATACTATTGATTTCTGCGCTTTGATAATAAGATTTGTTTCTTCTAAGTCAATTTTTTGCAATTGGGAATTGAGTTTTTTGTTGAGTTTGGTAATAAATGGCTGCATTTGGTGTTTGTTAGTGATTTTGGAATTAAATATTTATGATTATTTTTTGATTGTAACAAAAGAAAGAATGTTTGATTTAACAAACATTCTTTCTTGCCTTAAAAAACTAATTATCAGAGAGAACCTAATAATTCATATCAGACTTGATTCGTTTTAAATGGATCGTTATTAAAGTATTCCGGTGCAATTAAAGAAGCATTTGGATCGCCACCTGAAGGGTCGCCCGGATCTCCAGACACGAGTATTAATGAAATTTCATTATCAAGACTAATACGTTCAATGCTTGGAGAGCTATATGGTTTTTTGATTGTGTTCATGATATTATTTACGATTTATTCAGTTACGATTTACTATTTCTGGTTATTTTTAGAATTGGATATCCTTTAGAAATTTACAATCTTTCTTGTCCAACTTAGAGTTCCCGATTCAATTTGAACCGAATATAGACCCACTATTGGAAGTGGTATTTCCAACGAACTATTAGTCACAACTCTATTGACAAGCATTCGACCAAGAGCATCAAATATCCGAACCGTTGTTGAAGGCAAAAGATTAGAAATTGACAATTGACAATTGGCAGTTGACAGTTTCGGACTATCGGTATCAGTTTGAATGGCACTAGCGGTTGTAATGCTTATTGCAGTGAGTACGAAGCGTGCATTATCTGTTCCAGCAGCAGTACCGAAGCTGTAATCGGAAGTCAATAAATCAGTTACTGTAGCCGGATTTGTACTATTGTCGGTAAGTAACAATTTTGATAAACCCGGTACCTGAGCAGCATTCGCACTGATAGTACTTGTTCCAGCTGTTTTAGTATAGAAACCGATTGGTAAGTTTGTTACGTCAGTTATTGGCAAGGCATTGAAAGCATAATTTATCCCGTTGAGTTGTGTGTAAAGCTGTGGTTTATCTGTTCCTGTTCCAATCCATTTTTCCAAATCATACCCAATTTCATAATCGGCAGTGAAATTATTATCCATGGTTAACAAGGCATAATCTGTTCCGGTTGGGCTAGTGAGATTCAATTGAACCTTATCTGCTAAATAATCAGTTGCCACCACACTTCTAACTGATTGACGACCGGCAGTATTGAATGTAATTCCTGTTCCAGCAAGCGCAGTACTAGCCTGAATAAAGAAAGCTGACATAGGATTCAGTGTTGGCACTGTAGCTTGTGTCCAAGGAGTGTAAGTGCTTATACCATCAGAAATATAAATATTGAATGCACCGGTGGTATTGCTCCCCACGTAATTACTCAAATATGGCTGACCAATCAGATTCCAACCATGATTCGTCACCGAAGCTGCACCGGCATTCTCAGCTACTGCTATACTTCTGGCACTAGGTTCAGTTGAAATAACCGTTTTAGCAAGCGGAAATAATAATTCGGTAGTAGGTTTGCCATTTGCCAATCCGAAAATATAACCCTGGTATTTATTCAATTTCAACGTTGGATCAATAGTTACCTGATCAGCGGTAATGGAAATCCAGTTTGAACCTGTGCCATACGTTCCCCGTTTTGCTCCATCGTAATACTTGATAAACCAATCAGTTCCCAATGTTCCCAACGTTTGATTGGTTGAGGTTATTTGATTTATAGTTACATCCGAAGGGAATGCCATAAAATACCATTTGGAAGCATCAATGGTTCGCAGGTATTTGATTGCTCCGGTTACAGCCAATGTTCCATTGCCTATATTGGCGCTGAACGAGTTTGATATATCAGCTTTTAGCAATAAATCACCGGCGATTGTAAGTGTGTTTGAACCAGTAAAAATAAGTTTTGAACCTGCATTTACGGTCATGCTATTTACTGTTTTATCATTGCCAATGCTCAGTGTAGTTCCAACTCCCGAAATACTTACATCAGCGGTTGTACCTACAATAGCTGCTTCGGTTTTATTGCTTGTAATGGTCTGAGTGGAAGATACAATATCAGCCGTTAAATTAGTTGGTTGAGTGAGACTGTAATTGCCGGCATTCGTACCGCCCAATGTACAGGTTGAAGTTACCGAAATGCCTGTTCCTATACCAGTACTGGCGAAAGTTCCTGTTCCATTGAAATTAACAATATCAGGACTTACAATACCAGTCAACGTTCCTGTAATAACAGCCGCTGTTGTATTATCATAAATTTTGCTTGTGGCTGAAGCATTGGAAATTATTAACGCTAACTTATTGATTACTCCTGTAGCAGCAGATTGTGTATAAGTAATGTTATAATTAGCAGTCATATTTGCATTGCTTCCATTTTTGATTGTCAGACCAGCAGGAGTCAACACATGTGTTGTACCATAATTCATATCATCGTAAGTTTGAGTTGGTGCTACATTTACGATATCACCTGTTGCCAATGTACCAGTAACGATTGGACTTGCAGTTGATGTTGTAGTTCTATCGTAAGTTTTAGTATCGGTTACAGCAGTTACAGTTAATGGCTTTTGTGCAACCGTTAACGTACCTGTCGCATAGGTAATAGCATAATTACCACTATTAAATGTGCCACCTGTGGCAGCTGAAGGGGTAATTGTTGAAGTATTTCCGGCTGCATCGGTTGCAGCTAAAGCTCCTGTACCATAAGTTAATGTTACACTTCCGA
>JBAWXL010000350.1:0-4013 GCA_037144095.1 Bacteroidota bacterium | reverse complement strand
TACAGAATCGCTAAGTATTTTTCATAGCACCTCAAAAAAAGAAATAACCATTTTTACAGGGTTTATTTCCATACCAATGATTCACTCACCAAAGGATTAGCGATACAGAACATAGGTATAAATTACTATGCTCTTAAACAGTATGATTCTGCGCAGTACTATCTGAGAATATCACTTTCCTTTCCGTACATACAAACCAATATGGCTATCCGGTATTTTTATTTAGCAGATTTGTATTTTGATTTGAATAAATATGACTCAGCCAATTATTATGCAAAAAAATCATTCAACTACAACCCTGATATAATTACCCGGCGCGAATGTTATCGTATTCTTGTAAATGCTGCCAATGCAAAAGGAGATATTCGAGGGTTGAAGAAATCAATGGTGGGTTATCAATACTGTATTGATTCCATCCGTAAAATTGATGCCCAACCTAAAGGAACATATATTGAAAACCTGCATTATATAAAAGCAGAATCTAAACAAAATAAACTGAAATTATGGATTGTAATTTGCATTCTCTTTATTTTATTTATTCTGGCATGCTTGCTGTTTAGGAGATTAAGAAGGCATTCAAAAAAAGCTATCAAACAAACCGAAGAGAAGCACATCCGGCACAAAGCAGAAATACGGAAAGAACCTATACTTAAGAAAAGGAAAGCTCTGAATGACAAAATTGAAAAGATAAAAACAGAGCAAATTCAGGAGAAAAAGCCGGTAAGCATAGCCGAAAGAGAGTTTCAGGCACGAAAAATCTATGAGAAATTATTACATCTGAATGATACTGAATTCTTCTTTCAGGAAATGAACACCTTGTTTAATAATCTGGTCACTAAACTCAGAGCACGTTATTCGGGCTTGAACGACAAAGAATTGTTATGGTGCTGTCTTTATTTGCTTGAAGTACCTACCCACGACATGCTTATATTGCTAGAATACAAAAAACAGATAATAGTCTCAAACGGATGAAAAACAGATTGTCCGATAAAGTCTGTATTGAAAATGCTGGTTTATTGGGTGACTTTTTATTCAAAATTATTTCAGAAGATTAGCTTATTTACCTAATAATAGCAGTTTACTTTTCTCTGAATTTTTGCCAACAATTTTCTTAAAACCACCCCATTTTCGGCCAAAATTTCCACCGAAAAAACCCTTGTACACCATTTCGTCTCAAACTAAAATATAATTGATTGTATATCAACATGTTTCAAAACGGCTCTGTACACCTCATACTAAGCCAAAAATTTGGCACTTCCTGTTTCCTTGTCCTAATTTTGTCACTCGATCGATCGAAAAATTTTCAAGTAAAAATCAATTAAAACAAAAAGGCAGGTATGAAGTAAATGTAAGAATCAGAAAAGAATTCATGAGTCTCAATGAATCTTAGATGAATTTCATACAGTGTCTAAAAAATTAGTATTGTATGAGAATTTCAAAATCGATGCTTTCAAAAACCTGTGTTATTGCAGGTCTTCTATTAGTATCTCAATTCAGTTTTGCAACAGATATTATTATCCGAAAGGATGATCAGTCACCGCCACCACAACCCATGCCTAACCGTACATCTGTTGACTCAGATATAGCGCTAACAGCAACGGTGGATAACAGTAATTTAGCTGTTTATTTTAATTGCGCAGTAGGAGAGGCAACCATCATAGTTTATGATGAAAACCAGAATGTGGTTTATCAGACTGTAGCAGAGACAGATAGTATACTCAACTTTTTTATCCCTTTGGATTGCTGGAGTACAGGAGACTATACTATTACAATCAGTTATGGAACAATCAATCTGATTGGTGATTTTCAACTTTAAATAACAACAAACGAAGCAGTACAGCCATAAACTATTAATATAGTGAACTCAAAGCTGGCTGTACTGCTTTAAACAAACATTTAAAACTTTTCTTATTTCAATTAATAATCAATTCAAAAAACAACCAAAATTAAGGTCTAACATCTTGACTCTTGGTTCTAAAATCTAAAAAAATGGCAGAATTCAAAATCTCACTTCAAAAGACACTCGCCCATGAAGGCGAATATGTCAACGATCTTGATGATTCAGGCAAAGAAACCTATAGAGGTATCTCACGTGCAAACCATGGTGATTGGAAAGGTTGGTCCGTTATCGATCAGTGTAAAATCAAATCCAATTTTCCTTTCAATCTGGCAAAAGTTGCTGATTTGGAAAAACAAATTGAACTTTTCTATCTCTATGAATTTTGGTTACCATTAAAAGCAGACCAAATTGCCAATCAAACCACGGCTGACTCAATCTTCGATTTCGCAGTAAACTCAGGCCTAAAAACCACTGTCCTCATAGTCCAATCTGTTGTCGGTACCAAAATGGATGGCATTATTGGTGAACAAACCCTCCAAAAACTCAATTCATTGGACTTTGGCTATTTTCAACCAGCTTTTACAATTGCCAAAATATCCCATTACATATCCATTATCAAAAAACGTCCAGCCAACAAAAAGTATCTATTCGGCTGGATTATCCGAGCCTTAGAATATCATTCTTAATTTGCATTTATACATAAAACGACTATTGTAGATATGCTCACCGCCTGTTAACGAGTGAACTCGTCCGGTGAGCCGAACCAACGGTCAGCGTAGCTAAAAACAAGAGAAGTTGGCGTAAGAAACTGTCCTGTTTGAGCGACAAAGGAGCGAGTTTGGACGGTTTCAGCCAACTGAACGCTAGTTTTTCGAGCGAAGCGGGCGGAGTCTTGATTTTTTTTGCTTCGTTTTTTTTATCAAGAAAAAAAATGAAGTGGGGTTTGGGGTAAAACCCCAAATGATTTAAAATACTCAAAAGGTTTAAATTACACATTATCAAATTACCACATTATTTTATGGAAGTTATAACAATCGAATCCAAAGCATTCAAAGACCTAATGGAAAAGGTCAACACCATTGCCAAATTTGTAGTCAACTATCAACCTGAAGAAATCAACGAAGAAGAAACCTGGGTGGATGGCTACGAAGTTTGTACATTCTTGAAAATAAGCGAACGTACACTTCAACGACTTCGCACTAAAGGACTTATTTCATATTCAATTATTTCAGGCAAAACCTATTACACCATTGCTGAGGTAAAGCGTATGTTGAACGAACGTCTGGTAAGAAGCAATCAGGAATCTCTTAATCAATTAATTGAAAGCCACAAAAATTATGTTGAGCAAAGAAGAAATATTCGCACGGACCGATAAAGGATTAAATATCTTCAAACATTATCTACCGTTTCCCTTTCGTGTCGGGCGTAACTTTCTCAATCCATTGTATGAAGATAAAAAAGCTTCCTGCAATGTCTATTTCGACAGAACTACCGATCAGTACAAACTGAAAGATTATGGTAACGATACCTACAGCGGAGATTGCTTCAACTTTGTAGCAAAAATAATGGGGACTGACTGCCGTCATGCAGACAGTTTCCTTGAAATCCTCAAAAATATAAATCAGGATTTAAATCTTGGTTTAGTAAACGGTTCATACAATCATTCACCAAACTCAGAGCCCCCATTTGGGGGTTGGGGGTCGTCTCCAAAGTCCCCAGTCTTAGAGCCCCCTTTAGGGGTGGGGGGTCACCAATCAAACCATTTTCCTTTAAAATCAAACCCTTTTCAGAAACTGAATTGACTTATTGGCAACAATATGGAATATCACTTGAAATACTGAAAAGATACCAGGTTGTTTCCCTGAAAGAATTCGCTACCGAAAACAACGAAGGCAAACCATACAAACTAATACCTTCTGACAAAGAACCAATTTTTGCCTATCAGGGTAAACGATATCTCAAGCTTTACAGACCATTTTCGGCTGTTCGTTTTCAGTATGCCGGTGATTTAGGTGACAAATACTGTTTCGGACTGGAGCAACTGCCACCCAAAGGAAATATTCTTTTTATCACCGGCGGTGAAAAAGATGTATTAAGTCTGATTTCAAAAAGCTTTGCAGCAATTTGTTTCAATAGCGAAACATCCAATATTCCACAAAGCACTATCCGGAAA
>JBAWXL010000349.1:0-4019 GCA_037144095.1 Bacteroidota bacterium | reverse complement strand
TAAGTGGGTTCAATATTGTTAAGCATCATTGCGATGCCTGTAACAAAACCAGCTATTCATTTCTAAAAGAAGAAAATTGTTGCCATCATACTGAAAAACCGGCAAAAGTTTCGCATAAAGCATCATGTTGCCAAAAGGCCGAAGAAAACAGTGTAAAACAAGAAGAAAAATGCTCATCTTGCAAAAATGTTCTTTTATTTGTTAAGCTGAACGAAAGGTTTTTAAGCGAAAGCTTTATCATAAACAAGCTGAGCATTGATTTTATCAATAACCTTTCTCCCGAAAATACCAATACCCAAATACAATTCTTTCCCGAAGTCCTCAATTTGAATTATTGTGGACCCCCTTTTGTGCGAACCGGAAAAGAATTACTCATATCGTTTCATTCCCTTAAACTTGATTGTTAGGCATATTTTGCTTAGTTATTTCAATTGAGTTTTAGTTTAAAATTTCAAAAAATATCTTAGAGTTCTCTTTGAGTCTTATAGTCATTGTGGCATATATTATTTGCCACAAAAACACAATAGAACAAAGATTCACAAAGTGTATTAGATGAATATTGAAAAACTGAATTACTCAATGATGATCTCATTTTCAATCATTTTTAAAAACATAATACAATGAAACTAATTAAAAAAACAATATTATATCCACTCATTTTTATTCTTGTCCCTGTATTTTCCTTTGCCCAACACAGCGAAACCATTAGTGGAACAGTAAATGAAATGGATAAAGACAATCACAAAGCTCCCTTGGTTGGGGCAAACGTTTTCTGGCTGGGAACCATCAAGGGAACCACCACCGATGTAAATGGAAAGTTCACACTTTCCAAAAAAGGCATCACTAATTTCAAGATGGTGTTTAGCTTTTTAGGATATGCTTCCGATACAGTAAGCATTAATCCTGAAGAAACCCATCTCGATATTCAGCTTTCAGGCGATAAAAAGAACCTTGGGGAAGTCGTCATTACCGGAGGCTTGGGTAGCTCCTATATATCAAAGCTAAATGCGCGCCAGGTGCAGGTTGTTACCACAGCAGAGCTCTATCGTGCTGCTTGTTGCAACCTTTCGGAAAGTTTCGAAACCAATGCTTCGGTTGATGTTTCCTATAGTGATGCCTTAACCGGTGCAAAACAAATACAACTGCTTGGTTTATCGGGTATCTATAGCCAAATTCAAACCGAAAACATCCCTTCTATAAGAGGAATGGCCTCTGCTTATGGATTAAATTACATCCCGGGTTCATGGATGGAATCGATACAGATTTCAAAAGGAACTTCTTCGGTAATAAATGGCTACGAATCTATTACTGGTCAGATAAATGTTGAATACAAAAAACCTTCTACTTCCGAAAGATTGTTTATTAACATTTATGGCAATAGCAACCAAAGGTTAGAAGCCAATCTCAATGCCTCTTATCAGTTCTCTGATAAACTCAGCACCATGATATTTTTTCATGGCGATGATTTCAGAAATAAAATAAACCGCATCGACTCCACCACAATTAATTCGGGTGCTGAAAAAGTGAAACTGGCTGAGAATTTCATGGATTTACCCCTTGTAAACACCATTAATTTTTTCAATCGCTGGGACTTTATCAATAAGGGGAAATATGTTTCCCGTTTGGGCATCAAATATCTCGAAGAACATCGCAGTGGCGGGACAATGGATTATAATAAAAATACGTTTGTACTTGATACAGCAAAGATAAATGCCAAAACTTTGCCTTATGGCTTCGGTTTAGACACAAAACGTGCTGAAGCCTTTTGGAAAAACGGAATTATGTTTCCATCTCGACCATATCAAAGTTTGGGTTTAATACTTTCAGGTGTAAATCATGAGCAATCAGGTTTCTTTGGCGTGAACAATTACCATGGGAAAGAGCAAAGCCTTTATGCAAATCTTATTTTTCAATCCATTATCGGGAATACCGATCATAAATATTCTACAGGTTTTAGTTATTTATATGATGATTTTAAAGAAGGATATGATCAAACCCAGTTCCGTTTTATTTATCAGAATTTGCCTGCTGATAGCACTCCAAGCATGTCTCAGATTACAACTTTAGCTTCTTACAGAGATACTATTTACAATTGGAACAGAAAAGAAATTGTACCGGGTGCATTCTTTGAATATACTTACAGTTATAATACCAAGTTTTCTGCTATAGTTGGCATAAGAGCCGATTATCATAACAAATATGGTCTTTTCTATACTCCCCGTGCAAATGTCAGGTATCAGATCGACAGCAATACTGTTTTGAGAGCTTCAGCCGGAATGGGATACAGAACTGCAAATATCATTTCAGAAAACTTGTATTTACTAGCGAGTCAGAGAAACTTTGTTGTTACCGAAGAATTGAAACAAGAAAAAGCTGTGAATTATGGAATTAATCTGACCAAAGATTTTAAACTATTTAAGAATAAAGCTGAATTTAGCATAGATGTGTATAGAACAGAGTTCATTAATCAGGTGGTAGTAGATTTGGACAAAACCCCAACCACAGCTTATTTTTATAATCTTAAAGGTAAATCTTATTCAAATAGCTATCAAACCCAGTTGACTTTCGAACCCGTCAAAAGGTTATCAATTTTATTAGCTTTCCGTGTAAATGATGCAAAGGAAACCATTGATGGCAAATTGGTTGACCGCTTGTTGTTGAATCGTTATAAAGGATTGGTTACTATTTCTTATGCAACAAAGTTCGAGAAATGGAAATTTGATATCACTTCTCAGTTTAATGGAAGTGCCCGAATATCTCCTCAAGAAAAAATGCCTTTAATTGTAAGAAGAGATTACAACTATTCTCCTCAATATTACGTTGTAAATGCTCAGATAACCAAAAAATTCAAGAGATTTGTAGATGTTTATTTAGGAGTAGAAAACTTATTGAATTTCACTCAAAATGATCCTATAACTGAACCCTTCATTCCTTATCACACCCATTTCGATACTTCTATGGTTTGGGGACCTATTGTAGGAAGGGTAATTTATGGTGGCATGCGTTTTGCAATTAAATAAGAAAATCAAAAAAGTGTCGAAATAAATAAAATAGTTTAATTTTGGAGAGTAATTTGTCAATACTTATTTTAGGCACTTATTATTCAATTATAATACATTAAATACTAAATATAGATGAAACCCTTTATAAAAACTCTTACATTAGTCATTGTTATTTTGCTGATGCAGAACAATACAAATGCACAGGATGTGAAAAAAGTGGATGAAGTTAAGATACTAACTTCAGCAGTTTGCGGAATGTGTAAAGACCGGATAGAACAAAACATTGCCTTCGAATCGGGTGTGAAGGATGTGGTCTTAGACATAGACAGCAAGATTGTAACCATTAAATATAAAACCAGTAAAACCAATCCTGATAAGCTCAGGTTAGCTCTTTCAAAGCTTGGTTATGATGCTGATAATGTTGTCGCAGATAAAGTAGCTTACGAAAAATTGCCTCCCTGTTGCAAGAAAGGCAATGCCAAACATTAAAAAAGAAATTTAACAACCAATAATTATTAATCTTAAAATCAATCAAAAATGAAAAAAACCATCAAAATTTGCTTAGTTGCAATCATCACATTTGTTGCCTTTACCTTAAACGTAAATGCTCAACAAGAAAAAGCTGAAAAAGTTACTTTTAAAGTTTCTGCTCAATGCGGAATGTGCAAAGACAGAATCGAAAGCACACTGACTGCCTTAAAAGGCGTTAAAAAGGCAGTTGTCAATTTGGATAATAAATCAGTAGAAATTACTTATTTAGCTTCAAAAATCACTCCAGTTGAAATGAAAAAAGCCATTTCAAAAGCCGGACATGATGCAGATGATGTAAAAGCCGATCCTAAAGCCTATGGCGCTTTGCCTGCTTGCTGCAAAAAGCCAGAAGGAAAAAAATAAGGAAATCCTTTTCAGTATTAGTTGGGAATATTAATATCTCAACTTAAAATTATAAAAAACCTAATATTAAAATGGTATTAGGTTTTTTATTTTCCTTCAGCTTAAAAGCATTCAGACTAAACA
>JBAWXL010000348.1:0-4025 GCA_037144095.1 Bacteroidota bacterium | reverse complement strand
CGACCGCGAAAGCTCGTTTTGCAATCGCGAAAGCTCTTTAACTTATCGCGAAAACCCAAATTTTTATCGCGAAAGCGAAATTTCGTCAAATACTACTTTCTATACTGGGATTTTTTGGTTTTGTGCCAGGAAAATGAATTCAGAGGTGGATTTATCTTTTGATTTGATGCTCTTTATTCCATTGTTGCTTTATAAAATGTTTTCTTTATTTTTCTGAAAAAATAATCGTAAAAAGTTTTTTCTTCCAAAATAATGGTTGCATCCCCATTCATGCCTGCTTGTATTAGAGTTTTAAGTTTACCGGCGTCATCAATTGCAATTTTCACCGAAAAACAACCTTTTTCATCAGGGGTTAGACTCTGGTTAAATACATGACCTTTTATTGTGCCCCATTCATAGAATGGGAAAGAAGCCACTTTTAATACAACCTTTTCGTCTTTTGCAATTCGTCCAATTAATGAAGCTGGACTTTGAATCCAAGCATACATTGCAGAATTGTTATAAATTAATTTCATAAGAATTGCTCCCGCTCCGACTTCTTTTTCGCCTTCGAAAATATATGATATCACTCCATTTGAGTTTGCTTTAATGATAATCTCTCCGTTAACAATTTCAAAATCCCCATAGGTGTTACTTATTTTGTTTTTTACAAGCTCAAATTTGTTGAGAATGGCAATGGAATCATATTTTAAATCTATATCAGATTTTTGCAATTCGTAATTCAACATATTAATTTCCGACAAATATTGGCTTTGAAGATATTTTAAGGATAATTTACTTTTTTCAAAATCCTGAGTTGCACTCTCCAAAGAATCTGAAGTAATAACCTTTCTGATCTCAACTTCAAATAAATCGAATTTTGACAAATGACCTTCATCAAAGAAATTCTTATTTGCAGCATATTTTTTTAATGCTACTTCGTTTTCATACTCTAACCTTTGCTTATTGCTTTTCCATTTGTTTTCGAGTAAAGTATATTCTTTTTCTGTCTCTAATATGTTATTTCTATTGTTTTTAATTTTCAATAATAGAATTTCATTTTGCTTTTTTATTGAAAAAGTTTTTTGATTTTTGAAATTCTCAAGATTCTGTTTTGCTTCAACATAATTGTTTATTAGTAACACTATTTCTGGACTCGTAATTCTTAATAATGCTTGACCTTTTTTTATTACATCACCTGGTTTTACATATCTTTCGATAACATAAACAGGATTTGAAAATCTATATATTTCTTCTGATTTATCGCTTTTAATTATAAAAGGTAATTCAATCTGATCGGGAAATTTGATTAATAAGCCGGCAACAATAAATAATATTCCTAACAAGCTTCCAATATATAAAAACTTGCGCAGCACGTTTTTCCTAACATCTTTTACAGGTACATCTTCTTCCCAATATAAGCGTTTGTATTGTTGAGGTTCAAGTTCATCTATTTCTTTCATACTTATTCAAATAGTTTTAACAATGCATTTAATTTCTCCGTTTTCATTATTAATAGTCAATATAAGTCATCATAAATTTATGATAAAGTCCCTCTTTATTAATCAACTCATCATGGTGACCTACCTCAACTATTTCACCCTTATCAATTACCCATATTGTATCTGCATTTCTAAGTGTATTCATTCTGTGGGCTATTGTTAGTATAGTTTTACCGCTAAAATGTTTCTTAATGTTGCCCATTATGATTTTCTCGGATTCAACATCAAGCTGACTACCTGCTTCGTCTAAAATAATTATATCTGGATTACTTAAAAACAATCTTGCGAATCCAATTTTCAATTTTTGACCTCCTGATAAATTTCCACCGGTATCTCCAACTTTATGGTTATAACCAAGATGAAGTGATTTAATAAAATCATGTAAATCTGCCATCTTTGCAGCTCGAATGATATCTTCCATATCTGCTTTTAGGTTCCCATAAAGAATGTTTTCTTTAATTGTTCCCGCAAAAATGTATAAGTCTTGGGGAAATAAAAATATCTTCCTCCTTAATATCAATGGATTTAATTTTCGCAGTTCATGATTATTAATGTAAATTTCACCTTCATACAATGGGTACAGATTTAATAATAGCTTTACAAGTGTTGTTTTACCTGCTCCATTTCTGCCAACTATTCCAATATGTTCACCCTTGTTAATATCCACATTGAAGTTTTTTATGATATAATCTGAACCTTTTTCATCATATTTGAATGAAAGATTCTTAAGTGAAATTTTATCAGTCTCAAATTCATTAATTAATTCCAACAACGAAGTGTTTTCGGTTTCTTGCATAAACACATCATTAAGTCTTCCTAAGCTTACCCATAATTCTGTCAGATTGTACCAAATTATTGAAAGGTTGTTTAATGAATTCATTACAATGAGAAAAATTGCCGTAAAAGCAAGATATTGCCCAATGGTGATTTCGTTTTTAAATGTCATATAGGCTCCAATCCAAAATACAGCAATCTGACTGAGAAAAAACAAACTCCTTTGTAATGAATGGAGCATGATGCTTTTTTGCTCAGACTCTAACACAACATTTAAAGTTTTTTTATATTTATTTTTCCACTTCCAAAACATGAAATTTTCAAGCGATAGAAGTTTTACCGTCTTTATTCCTAAAAGCGAATCAAGAAATTCACCTAAGGTTTCAAGATTTTTAAAGAATACCTTAAACACCAATGATCGCATTATTGGGGCATAATACATGGTAAATAGAAAGAACAATACTACAAATAAAAGGGCAAGAAGTCCAAGTTTTACATTGTAAATTATTAGAACAGGAATATAAAGCAATACAAATAGTAAATCAATTATACTTTCAATAACCGTTGGATTTACCAATTGACGTATGTTTAGGTTCTCCTGAAATCTTGCCATGAAATCTTCCCTTCGGTTACTATCGTAATATCGCTGTTTTAGTGATATAAAATGTTTGAAAAACCTGCTGAAAAAATCAAGTTCAAAATTTATTTTAAATTGAACCAATAAAATGTTTCTTATATACATCAGTAAAATCTGAGTCAGGAAAATACCGAACATTCCTATTAAAATTGCAACGAGCAGCTTTTTATTTTGATTTACCAAAACATTATCAATAATAGTTTGAGTAAAAAAAGGAATTGCCAAACCTAATATTTGCAATAGAAATGTTGCTAAAAGTATTTCTCCAATTACTTTTTTCATAGAAGTAAGTATAGGTGAATATACTTTCTTGAAAATGGATTTCCTCTCTTTTCTGAATTCTTCTACGGCTTCATTAAGGTCTTTGTTTTTGAATATTTCAGGAGTAGGTTCTAATGTCAATACTATGCCATTCCAATATTTTTCAAAGTCTTTTCTGCTCAGTTTATCTTTTCCATAAGCAGGGTCGGCAACCCACACATAGTCTTCCGAATATTTATAAACCACAATAAAATGCACCCCATCATAATGTGCTATGCAGGGCAGTTTTATTTCCTTAAGATGTTCAAATGAAAGTTCATAAGCTTCTGCAACAAACCCAAACTGTTCTGAAATTTCAATAAGCTGATACAAATTAGTTCCTTCGGAAGTAACTTCCCCAATTTTCACCAAATGTGTTTGAATATTATAATAGCCATAATATTTAAAAATCATCGCAAGACAGGTTGGTCCGCACTCCGACATACCACGCTGTTGAATAAAGGGAAATGATGTTTTTGACTTCATGCGCTTTCAATAATTTTAATTCATAATATATTTTTCAAGATAGAGAAAGCCAGGAACTATCGCCCCCGGCATTTCCCTTACAATCAGTTTAGTTGTACCTTATTCCAGCACCATTAACTGACTGAGTTTGTTGAACAGTCAATTTTTTCATAAAAATGAATTTTAAACTGTTAACCTTACTCTGTTAAATAGGATTTTCAGCTTCCTCCTTGATCTTTGGTTATTGGTTATTTGGTTAATGGTTATTATGTTATTTCGTTATTAAGTAGTAATCATTGTCAACTGTCCATTTTCCATTGTCTAGGCCTGAAATACGTTGACCATTTTTGAGGTATAAAAACAACACA
>JBAWXL010000347.1:0-4033 GCA_037144095.1 Bacteroidota bacterium | reverse complement strand
CTAAAATTACATCTCATTCAAAGGAAAAAATCTATCCAAAACAAGTTCCTGTAGGTGCTTATATTAAATTATGTAAACATACCTACAAAATTACCGATAGAGTTAGAATAGAGGTAGATGGAGAAGGAGATGCCTTATTCGGTTTGACTTCAGGCGTTAAGAATGAATGCAATAATATGTTTAAAGTTCTTTCCGGCACCATTATCGAAAAGCCGGTTCTTGAAGTGTTTCCTTCGCTAACCTATTCTATTACAATGGTGAAAAATGCCAGCTCTCTCAAATCAACTCACGTTATTTTCACCATATTAGAAGCGTAAATCTTTTTTTCTTTCTTCTAAAAAATCTTCGCCACTGATTCACAGATTGAGTCATGCTAAAACAGTTAATGCCTGAAAACGGTCAACCTTATTTAGGCATGGACAAAACCCAACTCATAACATATAATTCTTAACCCATAACTTCTTGGGTCTAACTTATCGTAATAATGCCTACTTTTACGGGCTAAATTTATTTACCTTAAAATAATGATATGAGAAAAATATGCCTCTTCGTTTATGTCTTTCTTTTTAGTTTCCTTTCGTGGGGACAAACCCCTAAAATTAAAGCCTATTTCACCCGCCCGGTGAACACTTCGGTTTCGTCGGGCATCAATGCAATTTATTTAAATAGTTTGGTTGACGATACTTTAATTGCTTATATCAACCGTGCCAAATATACCCTCGATATTGCCGTGTATAGTTTCAACGAAGCCTCCGGCATCAGTAGCATTTCGGCTGCTGTCAACAGTGCTTATGCGCGTGGCGTGGCAGTGCGTTGGATTTATGATGGAAGCAGCTCAAACCCGTCGCTCCCTTTGCTCGATACCAACATCAAAAAACTTGCAAGTCCAACTTCTGCCGATTATGGCATCATGCACAATAAATTTATGGTGATAGATGCAAACTCTGCGGATACTACTGAGCCGACGGTTTGGACAGGCTCTACCAATTGGACCGCCGCTCAAATCATGACCGATGCAAACAATGTGTTGATTATTCAGGATAAAGAAGTTGCCTTGGCTTATACAACAGAGTTCAACGAAATGTGGGGCGGCACCGACTTAACTCCCAATCTCACCAACTCAAAATTCGGACCTTATAAAACAGATAATACCCAACATTCATTTATGGTAGGGGGCATTCCTGTAGAGCTGTACTTTAGCCCTACCGATGGAGCCAATGCAAAGCTGCAACAAAGCATTGAAAGTGCCAATGTGGATATGTATTTTGGCATCTATTCGTTTACAGTGGCTGCCGATGCCGATCTGATTTCAAGCGATATACAAAATGGGGTGTATGTTGCCGGCATCATGGACCCCACCAGCTCTTCCTATCCGCCCTATGCTTCGCTAACGCCTGTAATGGGCGCAAATCTTATTAAAGATAACATCACAGGGCTTTATCATAATAAAATGCTGATTGTCGACCCTTCGGCTCCCAATTCCGATCCCCTTGTGTTTACCGGTTCATTCAATTGGTCAGCTTCTGCCGAAACAAAAAACGATGAAAATGCAGTGATTGTGCATAATGCAACCATTGCCAATGTGTATTATCAATCTTTTTATCAAAACTTTATTGATGAAGGCGGAACCCTTGCCGTTCAGTCGGGAATTGCTTCCGAGGCTAAACCTTCAAGTATAATGCTATATCCTAATCCATGTAATGCTTTTGTAAATATTAAAACCAACGATGCTTCATTACTTAATTATACAGAAATAAGTCTTTATAATATTGTTGGAAAAGAAATGCATCCTTCAATATCTAAACACTCCGATTCTTATTTAATTGATACAAAAACACTTCAGGAAGGAATTTATTTCCTGCAAATTAAAACGAATAATAATATTGAAATTAAAAAATTGCAGGTGATTAGGTAGACAATTAAATTGCGAAAAACACGAAAAATTTATACTTATGGAATTTTCACACGATGCCTCATGGCAAAACTTCGAAGAAATTTTTAATGCAAAACTTCCTATAAAAGAAGCATGGAAGGGCATAATCGATTTCCACGAACAACAAAAACCCAAAGCCTATTGGTCTGAACTTCGTCAGTTAAATGTAGAAGCTGAACAAGCCGGTTTTATTGGATGGATTGAACAAATAGTTTCAGCATCACCTGTTTCAAAACGTACACTGGCACTTTGGATAGGCATTACCAAACTTTTTGATGAAGAAAACGAAAGAGAATATTATGCCATCTATTTGCAAGGCTCCGATAAATATGATAATAAATCCATTGAATGGGCAGAATTACCCACTTATGAACCTGAACATAACTACGGACTTGTGGAAGTTTTAAGCCAAATGGATCAGCTTTTACGAAACGATGAAGAAGATTATACTTTCCTCGATTGGATGCTCCCTCTTGCCTATATTGCCCTCACTTTCGACGAAATCATCCGTACCAAACGTCTCAATAAGAATCTATTTCTTCAGGGAAAAAATAAACTATATGTTTCCACCGGTTTTGAAGAAGGAGACTATGTGAATTTGACAGCAATAGAATAAAAAAACCTAACAGGTTTTCGAAACCTGTTAGGTTTAATACACTTACATTTTTATTCAGTTATACCTTCTTCGATAACTTAACCCAGCAATCCCCCATTCTTATAAATCTGGTATTGCGCATCATAGAACTTATGAATCGATGCGGTTTTATTATTTTTAAGATTGGTGAGCTCTCCCGTTAAGAAGTTCACACGAATGATATCACCACTTTCTAATTCTACTTCATCCAATACTTCCGGCGAATAGGTTAAAATGGGTAAAGCCGCATTGATAGCATTACGTTCGTAAATGGCACCATATGATTCGGCAAGAATACAGGATATGCCTAATGAAATAAAACAATCCACTGCTTGTTGACGCGAACTGCCTGCACCAAAGTTTTTAGTGGTAATTACGATATCATTGGGTAAAGCTTTCTTTGCAAAATCCTGATAGCCTTTTAAATTATCAAAAGTATATTGTCCCATTTCCTTAATATCTGTAATAGTTAGATAACGGTTGTGGAAAATCATATCCGTATCAATATCATCTTGTTTGATAATCCAAACCCTGCCTTCAACCACTGTTTTCTTTTCTTCGGTATGTTGTTTTCCAGAAACTGTATGAGGTTTTAAAATGCCTTTTTTCTCGAATAATGCGGGCGAAGTGGGTAAATCGTCAGGAGTAGTAATGCTACCTGCAATCGCAGAAGCAGCCACAATGGCAGGAGAAGCTAAATATACTAAACCTTTCCCTTGTTTACCTGAGAAGTTACGGTTTCCTGTACTAATGGTTACTTCTTCAGGACCATTTTGTCCTACTTGTCCGGCCGCACAACCTGCACAACCGGCATTTGAAACCAAAGCACCTGCATCTTTAAATATCTTAATTAAACCTTCATCCAATGCCTGATTCCAAATAGCATCAGTGGAAGGAACTATCTTTAATACGACACCGGGAGCCACTTTCTTGCCTCTTAATATAGACGCCGCAACTCTTAAATCATCAATACGTCCGTTGGTACAACTCCCAATAAAACCGGAATCGATTTTAGTTCCTTTTACTTTGGCAACAGAGGTATCATCATGAGGATGTCCTGGCATTGCAACCATTGGAACAAAAGTGCTGAAATCTATTTCGTGTACTTCTTTATAAGTAGCGTCAGCATCTGCTACAATCGGATCTAATTTTCTGCCTGTTTTATCTTCACAAAACTGCATAATTTCTGCTGAAGGCTGGAAAAGGATAATGATGGCTCCCATTTCGGTTCCCATAGAAGAAATAGTTATGCGCTCATCTAAAGTAAGTTTGTCTACATCATCTCCGTATATTTCAACAGAGTAACCCAAGAGTTTGTTGGCTCCGAAAATGCCTAATAGATTCAATGCAATATCTTTTGCACTCACTTTTTCAGGACGTTTGCCGTTTAAAATAATCTTAACTGATTCAGGAACTTTAAACCAAACAGAGCCTTTTGCCCAAGCAGCAGCAATGTCCTGATCGCC
>JBAWXL010000346.1:0-4054 GCA_037144095.1 Bacteroidota bacterium | reverse complement strand
TAAATTCATTTAATAATCAACTGAAAAATAGTCCAGTTTTATAGGGGTTAATACAGCCCTTCCAATCTCATAACTCATAATTCATAACTCATAACTCCTCTGCAAGCCTTCCATAACTCCAAACTCTAGGCACTCTAAGTACTCTAGGCACTTTCAGTACTCAAAGGTACCATCTCCATTTCCATATCATGCTGCAAAGTAATCCCTTTCATTATGACGATATCTTCCTGTACAATAATATAATTTTTCAAAGTAGCAAAAATCATCTTTGTGATGTCAGCCGTAACACCAATCTTAAAAAATCCATTTTCGTCAGTAATCACAACCGTATTGCACGAGTCAGTCCAAACACTCACCCCTTTCAATTTCGCCCCACTTAACAAATCCGTCAAAGTTCCCTGAATCCATGCATCAGGCTTAACTTTAGCATCCTTACCAACATGATGTGTAATCCTCTTCAACAACTTACTAATCGTATAATCATCCGCTTTTTTAGGTGCCGAAATCCTAAACAAATTCTTCCCAACCTTTGCAATCGTTCTAATCTGATCAAAAACCTTATTAAAGAAAACAATATTATCATTAATAACCAAAACTTTTTCTTCAATTTTCAAATTCCTTGTCTCATTCAATGCGCTCAATGCAGTAAGTTTTGTCTTAAAATCAACAAATTTCACATCAGTATAACCCACAGCTTCCAACGCATCAAAATTATCATCAATAAGCTGTTTAAAACCCAATAAACCCAAAATAGCACCATCCACATTCTTATTAGTGATACACTTTCTGGTTTGTTTAAAAGGCCAGTCCTTTGGTGCAACAGTCAAACCTGTGGCAAGCAAAAGATAAGAATCCATGAAGTTTAAAAGTTCTCTAAAAAGAATCATTTTATCATATATATCCTTAGTCATTACCTTAACTTCCTTAATCTTAATCTTATTCTCAACAATACTGTCAAGCTCAGCAATCAACAAATTCAAAGCATCCACATAATCCTGGTCATAAACCGAAGAAAATGCAGTATAAAACGCTAAGTCTCTCACTAAGCTATCCCTTATAAAAGGAATAACCGATAGAAACTCTTCAAAAGTAAAATAGAATTTCTTTTTCATATCTCTAAGTTTAAAAATTTTCGCATGCAAAATTAATCAAATTAATTCAGAAAACAACTATTTTATAAAGACAAAATTTTAAAACACTGAATATGTGTAAATTAAAAATGATATTTTTTTATATTTCAGGTTTAATATTCTCTTATAAGCCAAATTTGCAATATCCCACTTACATTTTCCATTTTACATCTTCATTTTGACATTTACCTTGCAATTATCCCATTCTCCCTTCCAAATATCCGAATACGTCTTCAATCAAATCACAAAATCAAAAAATCGCCAAATTCCTTGTCCCTATTGTCCTTAAAGTCCCTTAAGTCCCCCCTTAACCAAACCGCCTCGCTGCATTTATTAAATCAGGCATCCTACCTCTTCCTATTTTCAAAAAGTTTTTTTTAAAATTCAACTTGTATATTCTTAGTGGTGATTCTATATTCTCAGCGGCAACCTATATATTCTTACTGGCAATCCTATATTCTTAGTGGCGATTTGTATATCTTTAGCGGCGACTTATATATTCTTACTGGCAACCTATATATTCTTAGTGGCGACTTATATATTCTTACTGGCAATCCTATATTCTTAGCGGCGACTTGTATATTCTTAGTGGCGACTTGTATATTCTTAGCGGCGGTGTTTTCAAAATCATTAAATCCAAATTATCAGCACTTTAACAAAATTTAATCCTTTTTGAATTTATATGAGAAATTCGCAATAATTTGCCATAAACCCATAATTTCGTCATCCAACCCAAACAACAAATTCACCAGACAAAAGATTCCATCTTTCTAAAAGATGGAATCTTTTTTTTCGCCCCTTTGTATGTGGCTCTTTGAATTTTGAATCCTTGGGCTTCTTATTTCAACCCATCAGCAAATTAGCACATCAGCAAATCAACCTATCATCACATCAGCAAATCAATAAAATTTTCCTATGTTTGCAACATAAATCCTTATAAGCCCTCTTTTCATGCCTAAACCCGAAAAAAAGCCCCTATTCAAAGCCTTTTCGCGCAACTTCTGGACCGTCATAATCATGGAATTCTTCGAAAGAGGTTCCTATTATGGAGTGATGTCGGTGCTATCCGTTTATCTTGTGTTGGATATACATAAAGGCGGATTGGGTTTTTCGAAAGAAGGAGTAGGCATCATCAAAAGCACCATCACACCCCTATTGTATGCCTTGCCCATCATTTCGGGAGCCATTGCCGAACGTTGGGGCTATCGTAAAACCCTTATGTTTGCCTTTGCAGTGATGTCGGCGGGTTATTTTCTAACTGCATTTACTACCGAGTATGCGATGGTGTTTGGCAGTTTAACCCTGATGGCAGTGGGTGCCGGCTTTTTCAAGCCCATCATTTCGGGTACCATTGCCCGCGAAACCACCGAAGATAACTCTTCTCTTGGTTTTGGAGTATATTATTGGGCAATCAACCTTGGGGCTTTTATTTTTCCATTGATAATTGTTCCCTATCTGAAATCCATTTCGTGGAACTACATCTTTTTAATGGCAGGAGCTTTCACAGGTTCTTTGTTGCTGTTGAATATGTTTATGTATAAAGAACCACCCAAACCCAAATCGCAAAAAAGTCTCACACAAGTTTTTAAAGAAATGATATTGGTGCTGAAAGATTACCGTTTTGTGGTCATGATAGTGATTTACTCCCTCTTTTGGATACTCTATTTCCAAATGTTCGACTCGGTTTTATGGTATCTAACCGAATATATGGACATGACTTCCGTAAATCAATTCATCAATTCAATACTCGGATGGTTTGTCGATAACCCTAGCTGGAAATTTGAAGCCGAGCATGTTACCGTGGTAAATGCCCTTACCATTATTTCCCTTCAATTGATAGTTTCATCTCTTGTGAAAAAGACCAAAGCCCTGCCCACTATGATAATGGGGATTTCGATAGCCACCATTGGCTTGGCAATGCTTGCCATTTCCACCAATGCCTGGATTTTTATACTCGGCATGTTTGTTTTTTCTATTGGCGAAATGACAGCACATCCCAAATTCATCTCTTATGTTGGACTCATTGCACCTGATGACAAGAAAGCTTTATATCTGGGTTACTCTTTTATTTATGGAGTTATAGGGAGCGGAGTTGGCGGAATATTGGGAGCAAAACTCTATGTTCACTTTGCAAACAATCTGCATCAACCCGCAGTTTTCTGGTGGATATTCACCGGAATTGGCTGTCTGGCAATAGTGGGATTGCTTTTATTTAACCGCTATCTGGCACCCAAAACCGTGAAGAGCACCTAATTTTAATTATAGAATTTAGGAGTTCATACTCCAATCCACCAACTGTTTGAATTGGCTTTTGCCGACTGCTGACTGCCGACTTTATTCATATTAAACCACCCCTAACCTACTTAGGGTACGATTTTTGTATGTTTTACGTTCTTTCTTAGTTCATCATCCTAATTCTTCACCATGAAAAACCTTAAAACCATTAGTAAATCGGCTGTTTTAGCAGTAATTGTAGTGCTATTTTCGTTTTCAAGCATAGCACAAAAACAAAAATTAAACACCCAAGCCCTCACGGAATACGGAAGGTTGTGGAAAAAGGTGGACTCCCTGAACAATAAAGGTCTTCCAAAGTCGGCACTGACTATTATTAACAACATCTATACTAAGGCGAAGAACGAATCGGACCATAGCCAAATCATTCGTTGTGTAATATATAAGATGAAAAACAATTCCGATTATCAGGAAGATTATACTATTCGGATGATTGAAATGCTGAAAAAGGAGATTAAAAACGGGAACGAATCCATCAACCCTATTTTTCATTCCCTGCTTGCCGATGTGTATTGGAGTTATTATCAATCGAATCGTTATAGTTTTTTAAACCGAACAGAAACGGTGGATTTTAAGAATGATGACATTAAAACATGGGATTTAAAAAAGATAGTTTCGAAGACAATTGACCA
>JBAWXL010000345.1:0-4083 GCA_037144095.1 Bacteroidota bacterium | reverse complement strand
ATAACGTTTGTATTCGAAAAATAACGTTTGTATTAGGTTATATAACGTTTGTATTAGGTTATATAACGTTTGTATTCGAAAAATAACGTTTGTATTAGGTTATATAACGTTTGTATTAGGTTATATAACGTTTGTATTCGAAAAATAACGTTTGTATTAGGTTATATAACGTTTGTATTCGAAAAATAACGCGTGTATTGAGTCATTATAGACATGTATTGATAAAAATAGGCGTGTATTGAGTTCTGACAGGCTTGTATTGAGTTATTATAGGCGTGTATTGAGTTCTGACAGGCTTGTATTGAGTTCTGACAGGCTTGTATTGAGTTCTGATAGACGTGTATTGAGTTACAACACACTGTTTTTTTCGCAATTTGTACCGAAAATCGCATTTTGGGTGGTAGGGACGAGAAAATATTATCGTCGTTCTAATCGCTTTATTTTAAGTTGGAGAAATTTTGAAATGAGTTTCGATTTATTGTATAACCAAATTCAGATTGACTTTTTTTGATTGATTAGTTGAGAAAACGAAGCGAGTAATAATTACAAAAGAGGGAATTATGCATTCCCTCTTTTGATTTATATTAATTCTAAATCGAAAATTATTTAGATTTTTCGGCTTCCTTTTTCGCCAGTTTCTTTAGATATTCATCCTGAACAGAGGCAGGCAGTGGGAGATATTTATGAAATTCCATCGAATAGTTGGCTCTTCCACTCGAAATGTTGCGCAATGTGGTTGCGTAGCCGAACATTTCCATCAGAGGTACAAAACCATTGAGCTTTTGTGAGCCTTTGCGATGACGGCGCATAGATTCAATGCGACCGCGGCGTTTGTTAAAGTCGCCGGTTACATTACCAATAAAATCGTCGGGAGTATTTACTTCAATTTTCATAACAGGTTCTAAAAGAATTGGATTACCTTTCATGAAGCCTTGCTTAAATCCCATTTGGGCACACAATTGGAAAGCCATATCCGAAGAATCGACGGCATGTGAGCTTCCATCTAACAATACAACTTTAACATCCACCACAGGAAATCCGCCCAATGGCCCCTTATCCATGGCTTTCAGGAGACCTTTATTGACAGATGAGATGAATTCGTTGGGAATGTTGCCACCTTTCACTTTATCAACAAACTCGTATCCCTTATCAGGATTGGGTTCGAGGCGCATAACAGTATGTGCGTACTGTCCACGTCCACCACTCTGTTTTACGTGTTTATGATTGTTTTCTATTTCGCTGGTAATGGTTTCTCTAAAGCTAACTGCGGGTTCTCCAACTTCTACTTCCACCTTAAACTCTTCTTTTAGACGATCTACAATGATTTCGAGATGTAATTCGCCCATACCGGAGATGATTGTCTCTTCGGTTTCGTCGTCATAGCGTGCATGGAAAGAAGGATCTTCGTTGATAAGGCGTGAAAGTGCTTCGCCCATCTTTTCATTTTCTTTGCGTGTGACCGGATTTATCTTCATTTCGATTACTGCTGGTGGAATGAGGATGTTTTCGAGTAACAATTTATGGTCATTTGAGCAAAGAGTGTCGCCTGTGCGGGTAACTTTCATTCCTACGAGGGCAACAATTTCGCCAGGGCCGGCTTCAGTTATTTCTTCACGGTCTTTTGCGCGTATTCTAAAGATACGTCCGGCTCTTTCGTACTTCAATTTGGTTGAATTATAGAACTGCATTCCACTTGTGAGATGCCCGGAGAAAATACGGATGAATGTTTGCTGGCCTACATAGGGGTCGTTGATTAACTTGAAAGCCAAAGCTGCAAAAGGTTCTTTAGGTGAAGGATGTAGGGTGTGGGTTTTTTCGGGATCATCCATATCTGTTCCTACAACTGCACCTACATCGATGGGTGAAGGAAGATAATCAATTACCGCATCCAATAAAAGTTGAACTCCTTTATTTTTATAAGCAGCACCACAAAAAACAGGAGTGATTAATAATTTCAAAGTAGCTTCACGGGCGGCCTTTTTAAGTAAATCGTTGCTAACTTCTTTATCTTCTAAAAATAAATTGGCAATTTCGTCATTAAAATCAGAGAGTGCTTCTACTAAAGTATTGCGTGCTTCGAAGACTTTATCCTTATATATTTCAGGAATTTCAATTTCGATGCTTTGATCTTCTTTAAAAGTATACGCTTTCAGTGTTATTAAATCAACAATTCCTTCAAAGTTTTCTTCAGCACCCATTGGGAACTGCAGAGGAACTGCATTTGCATCTAAATATTTATTCATTTGATTCACTACTTCTGTAAAATCAGAACCGGTGCGGTCCATTTTATTTACAAAACCAATTCGAGGTACACGATAGCGATCTGCTTGATTCCAAACGGTTTCACTTTGAGGTTCAACGCCTCCTACGGCACAAAAAACTGCTACCATTCCATCAATTACGCGCAATGAGCGTTCGACTTCGATAGTAAAGTCAACGTGTCCAGGAGTATCGATTAGATTAATTTGATGGTCTTTCCAATGAGCAGTGATTGCAGCAGAAGCAATGGTAATTCCACGTTCTTGTTCTTGCTTCATAAAGTCCATGGTGGCAGCTCCATCGTGAACTTCGCCAAGTTTTCGGTTGACACCGGTAAAAAATAAAATACGTTCAGTAACAGTGGTTTTCCCTGCATCGATATGTGCAGCAATACCAATATTTCTAAGTTTGTTTAAAGGCATAATTAATGTGTTCAGTTAATATTTATTCAGGACAGCTTATTTACAGCGCTTTAAGAAAATCTCCTCACAAAATCTTTTACAAATCAGACACTTAGAGCACTTGTCCCCTCACTGTTTTTACGGGGGTGCAAAGGTATACATTAATTTTGAATTTTCACTGTACTTGTTATAAGGAATTTAGGTTTCAAGCCAAAGCGACTTATTTTATTTGTAATTTAAAACAAATACTTTAATTTTGTCAAATAAAACAAAAACTACTTATCATGAAAAAAATACTTATTTCATTATTCTTATTAGGCATAGGATTTAGCATGTATGCACAAGAAAATTATGCATTGGTCAGGCTTGGAAAAGATTGGGGCTATATAGACAAAAAAGGTTCTTATGTGATAAATCCACAATTTGCAAATGCCAAAGCATTCTCGAATGGAATGGCACGCACTCGCACCGGTTCGGACTGGGGCTTTATTAATACCAAAGGAACTTATGTTATCAATCCTCAATTTGAAAATGTTGAGAATTTCTCGGAAGACCTGGCTTGTGTTAGAAAATTCAAACAATGGGGTTATATCGACAAAAAAGGAACTTTTGTGATAAATCCTCAATTTGATGAAGCGAAAGACTTTTCTGATGGATTGGCAAGGGTTCGAAAAGGTTCGCAATGGGGTTTGATTGATAAAAAAGGAACTTATGTGGTGAACCCTCAGTTTGATGAATTAGGTGAATTTCATGATGGATTAGCCAAAGCCTGCAAAGGAAAACAATGGGGATATGTTAATAAAACCGGGACCTGGGTGATTAATCCTCAATTTGATAATGCAGAAGATTTTAATAATGGATTGGCTCGAATTAAGAAAGCATTTAGCTGGGGTTATATTGATAAAACCGGCACTTTTATTATTAATCCACAATTTGAATTGGTTGATGATTTTTATAATGGATTGGCTCGCGCCCGAAAGATGAGACAATGGGGATATATTGATAAGAAAGGAAACTGGGTAATAAATCCTCAATTTAATGATGCTTATAATTTCACTGAAGGTTTGGCAAGAGTTCGCAAGGGAACAGATTGGGGATATATTGATTCAAAAGGCACTTACACAATTAATCCACAGTTTAACAACGCTGAAGATTTTAGCGATGGAATGGCTTTAGTGAGAAAAGGAATGCAATGGGGTTTTATTGATACGAAAGGAACTTATGTGGTGAACCCTCAGTATGATGAGGCTAAAAGTTTTGACGAAGGAATGGCTTTGGTTTATAAGGAACGCAAATGGGGATATATCGACAAAAAAGGGACGATGGTTATCAATTTACAGTTTACGGATGCTGAAAACTTTTCGAAATAAATTCTTGCAATCTGAGAGAGTAAAGACCTAACAGGTTTTAAAAACCTGGTAGG
>JBAWXL010000344.1:0-4086 GCA_037144095.1 Bacteroidota bacterium | reverse complement strand
AGGGAAAATTGCCTTAGGAGAGACTGCTTCTACTCTCTCGGGTTTGGCTTATGTTGCCTTGACCGATTTGGGTAAAATTGATGTGGCGGAACAATTGCATATTAATGCTACTGATTTTACTTCGGTGGCTGATAGTGATTGTACGGCATTGTCACAGAATGACCACGATGTGATGTTAGCTCATAAAACTGATTTATTGCCTGATGTTACGGAATTGATGCTTACTGATTTTCAGGATGAAATTACTACTTTTAGCGGTCTGCAGGGTACGAGCGATTCGGTGCATGAGGTTTCACCTACGTTAACGAAGGCTTTTGTGGAAAGTTTTAGACCAGTTAGGAAAATTATTGAACAAATTAAACTGTTGATGAAACCTTATAAGAAATCTAATAAGGATTTTTATGATCGGGTTATGGCTTCGACGATTATTCCTGCTGTGAATGTGCATCATACGTTTGTGAATATTACGGTGGTGAATAAAAATGTATCGAAGGTTGTGGAAGGGATTTTGTTTACGTTGACGAATGCTAAAAAAACGGGCACAACGGATTGGGAAGGGAAACTTACGTTAGATAAACCCAGAGCAGGCAAGGATATACTGACCGGTGTGCTTGATGGGAAAGTGGTTTATTTGAGACATATTGAGATTAAGAGGGGAAGGGAAAATGATTTTGATATTGAAATTGACGGATAGGAATGAGAATTAATAATTTAGAATGAATAATTAATAATGGAAAGGCTTGCTTGGGTTGGTAACGTAGCAAATGCTAGAAAAATAGAACGAAGAAGTGAAAACTTCGCCGAGCTGAAGTGTTTAATCTATGGCGAGCGGGGTTCATGCCCTTTTTTATTTTGTGAAAATCAAAACAAATAATATAGAAACTGCATGAAAGAACCTAAAGGCTAAAATAAATAAACTTATGGGAAATTTTTTAATGATTGATTGTACACAATGTTTAACTAACCCTAATGGTTGGATAACATTAATTATTGGCAGTTTTATTTCAGCACTAATCCCCTTTTTAATGTATACAATGAAGCCTAAGCTTAAAATTCATCCTCCTGCTTTTGCTGAAGATATGAATTCTTTGAAATTTAAAATTGAAAACACTAGAGCTTTTTCTTATGCAATAAATTTAAAAATTGAAGTTGCCTTAATTGAAAAAAGGGAAGAGGACAAATTCACTACATACCATTTTGAATTAGACAGAGAAGAATTTTTGATATTACCTTCTAAAGATAAAAGATGCTTCCAAACTAATGAAATTACAAAATCAACATTAGAAGTGTTAAAAAGAAAAAATCCTGATTTTGCTAATAAAAATTGTAAAGATGCTTACAATATATTAGTATGTAAGATGAAAGAAAACAGTGATATATATATTCGTATTAGAATATATGCACAGCATGAGTATAGTGGATTTGGTAAAGCGTTCGAAGGAAGGTTTAATAAGAATCAGATCAATGAACAATTAAAGAATATATTAAATAATACTAAAGTCAATTAAAATGAAAAAAATCACTTTACTAATCTCACTAGTTGTACATTCAATCTTTTTGAATGGACAGCCATGTACACCAGGGAATTACACAAATCCTGGATTTTACCCTGATGTTATTGTAAATTTGCCTATTGCTTTTGACTTGGTTCCTTATAATGCGACTATGACAGTTGTTGTACCAACACAGTATATTTATTCTGGGTTTACAATGCAAGTTGATTCACTTTCTATTACAAATATTAATGGCTTGCCAAATGGGTTTACTTTTACTCCTAACTATGGTCATTGGAATGCTGGGACATCCGGTTGTATTTTAATTTCAGGCACATTTACGACTAGTCAATTAGGCACTTATCCGTTGGTAATCTATAAAAAAACGGTTATACATGGTGGATTGGCTATTTTTGATAGCATATTTGGTTATAATATTGTTATTACTTGTCAACCAATTGTTGCAGGGTTTACGGTTAGCCAAACACTTTTTACATTACCTCCCTTTGCAGTTCAGTTTAATAATACTACGATAAATATGAATAATTATAATTTCATATGGAATTTTGGTGATGGATCCACATTAAGCTCTAATAATCCCAGTGTTTTTCATACCTACAGTTATAATGGCTTATATTCTGTCTCTTTAGTTGCTACTAATTCAATAGATTTTTGTTCAGATACTATTTTGAAAACGGATTATATTTATTGTACAGGTGGTATAAGTTGCAATTATACTGCAAATATCAACCAAGTTGGTCCACTTACAAGATGTCTGGGAGATTCTGTTCTTTTAAGTTGTAATACTGATGCTTCCTTTACTTATCAATGGAGAAAAAATGGTATATTTATAATAGGGGAAACTAATTCACAAATATATGTTCATCAGAACGGAGCTTATTCGGTGACTATTTCTCAAAATAGTACTGGCTGTGCTCTAACTTCTTCAGCTATTCAGGTTAATTTTGTAAGTCTTAGTAGTCCACAGTTATTAGCTTTGGGAAACATTAATCCTTGTACTTCAGATAGCATAAAACTATTTACTCCTTTATTATATAATACCTACCTTTGGTCGACAGGTTCAAACTCTCCTTTTATTTATGTTACCCAATCTGGGAATTACATTTTAACGGTTACTGATACAAACAACTGTTCTGCTTTTTCATTACCATATACTATTAATACCTCTTACCTTGCTCCTCAAAGTATTTGTATTGTTGGTGTTGATACAGCAATTAATAAGAATCTTATAGTTTGGGAAAAGCCTGTTTCATCTGTTATAGATTCCTTTAAAATCTATAAGGAAACTATTGCATCAAATGTTTATGCTCCCATTGGAACACAAGCATACTCACTACTTAGCACCTTTATTGATCAAAATTCTTCTCCAAACACCAAGGCTGACAGATATAAGATTACTGCTGTCGATACTTGTGGTTCTGAAACTCCCGTTAGTCCATTTCATAAGACCAATCACCTAACTATAAATCAAGGGACGGGAACTAACTGGAATTTGATTTGGGATGGTTATGAGGGTTTTAGTTTTCCTACATATAACATTTACAGAGGTACAACACAAAGCAATATGTCTCAAATAGGAAGCATTCAAAGCAATTTAACTTCTTATACAGATAATCCAGGTGCAGGAATATTCTATTATATGGTTGAGTTAGTAAATCCAAACAATTGTAATCCCAGTAAGAGTTTGAATTCTTCTTTATCAAACATTGTTGAAACAACAAATGTTGGAATCGAAAGAAATGATAATGAAAAGGCAATCAATATTTATCCTAATCCAGTTGCTGATGAGTTAATAATTGAAATAAAAGGGAATTCAATCAATACTAATTTTGAGATATTGAGCTCTATTGGGCAAGTTGTATATAAAGGAAGTATGGTAGAGAAAGCTGTTGTTCAAACTAAGAACCTTGCACAGGGGGTGTATGTGGTGAAGTTGGGGAATGGGAAAAGGTTTGAGTTTAAGAAGGTGGTGAAGGAATAAGAATTCGTGACCACTTCAGTCAGATGCTGAGGTTAAGCTGAGGTTCTACCTCAGTCGGCTCTATCTTTACAGGTTCCACCTGGATATAAAATTACAGATGTAGGAAGAGTAATAATCTAATCAGATTAATTATAGGTAAATACTTTTGTTCTAGGAATGACTTAGGCAGTAGCCTTAGCCGAACTCAGGTATGACAATATGTATAATTGCGAACAACCTAATCATAAAATGAGAAAAAGGGTGTTTCCTTTGGTTATTTTCATGATTTTACCATCAAAACGGAAAATGATAATAACATTTATACTGAAAAAATAGCTTTTAATACGAAAAAAGTTACTTTCTGTATATTTTGTTTCTTTGATAAAATTAATGATAATATTTTTGCTTACTTAAATTAACCTTATGTAAAATTACAGAATAACAGAAAACGTAGCTTAAAGTATTTCTTTTGCTTGAAAAATGCCAAATTTGAACCATTTGAGAAATAGTAGAAGTGAACGCATCCTATTAGGTGTATCCCAAAAACCTGTTTCAAATGTTGGTGGGTGATTGGTGATACCCCTCAAGCAAATGATGATAAAAGCAGTGGTT
>JBAWXL010000343.1:0-4088 GCA_037144095.1 Bacteroidota bacterium | reverse complement strand
CATTTTCCTCCACTCCAGTATTTACAACATGAATAATAAAAATCATAACATGCCTAATATTTGAAGTATCCGAAACACATCCATTCAAAGTAACAATATCATAATAATCTCCATCAATTGTTGCAGTATAGGTTTGATTAGTAGCCCCAACAATAATCCCAAACTGATTAAACCATTGATTACCTACCAGCGCATTTGAAGTAAGCACATTTCCAACTTGAGTAATCACAGGGGTTGGAGGAATAGGATATACTATTAAATTAGTTTGAACAATGCTATCACATCCAATAGCAGTAACAATAGTATCAGTATAAGCCCCAGTTGTGGTATAATAATGAATTCCCACTTTAAATGTATCACCTAAACAAATTGTTGGATTTAAAGAAACCTGCTGTTTCTCTTGAACTGTCAGATGAATTGTAAGTATGCTATCGCAACCCATAGAAGTAGCAAGAGTATCTGTATAAGTCCCCGAAATCGAATAATTATGAGTGCCAATTGTGAGGGTCTCACCCTGACAAATAATTGGATTAATAGTATCCTGTTGAATTACTCCAACTGTCAAATTAGTTGTAATAATACTATCACATCCCAAACTTGTTACAAGTGTATCATAATATGTTCCCGATATAGAGTAATTATGTTGCCCAACCGTAAATGTATTCCCCTGACAAATCACTGGATTAATAGTATTTGTCATTGTTGGCAAAACAATTATTTCTACACTATCTCTTCCAACACATCCACTTCCAATAGAACTTGTAACTGTATAAAATCCACTTTCTAAATTAGAAACATTCGAAATAATTGGATTTTGATCTGAACTCACAAAATTATTAGGACCTGTCCAATGATAGGTGTTTGCCCCTGCTGCATTCGATGTTAATTGAAGTGTTTGTCCTGAACAAATCGGAGGACTATTGCTTCCTGCGATTGGATTTGTATTAGCCACAACTGTTACAGTACTAGTCAATGTATAATAACAAGGAGTATTTCCTCTGGTTGCGATCAAACATGAATAGTTTGTGGTAGATGATGGACTAACTGTTATTGAAGAAGTAGTATCTCCTCCTGGAGACCATGAATAATTTAGTGCACCTACTGGTGCTGTGAGTGTAGCAGATTGTCCTTGGCAAATAGTTCCAGGTGCAATAATTTCATAGGGAGAACACGAACAATCAATATAGGCATAGCCAAAATGTCCTCCGGCAATACAATCTGAAGTCGTAAATTTAATTGTTACTTTTTGTCCTAAATAATCAGTTAAGTTTACACTAATTGGAGTCCAAGATTTATAAAATGTAAGACTACTAATTGGTGATTGTATAAAAGATATATTAGGCAAAGCAACATCATAATTACCACAAGTAATTTGATTTCCAATGGAATCAAACAATTCTATATGAAAAAATGGTTGATCATAGTAAGGGTGACCTCCATTCTGAAGAACAACAGCATAATGATAAGTGAAATTTGAATTTAGTTCGCTTACCAAGAAAGTCTGTTCCAGTGAAGCAGCATTATATATTTCATGTAGTGCTGGATCCCCTAAACGAAGGGAAGTCGTTCCTTCAAAAACCTTAGGAAACCCTCCAAAAGGATCAATTCCATTTGTCATTAGTTTGAAATTTGAATCTGAGGTTATATTAAATACAGATGGTAGAAAAGTTGGTATTGGTGCATTAATCAACCCTGCTGTTGAATTTCCGATTGTTCCATACCAACCTGTTAACCCATTTTCGAAGTCTAAATTAGTGCATGGAAGCTGTATTTGAGGTTTAGGGGGTGAAAAAACACACAATCCAAATTTTCCTCCTGTAATGTTGTTGCTTCTCCAAAAACGTAAATAAATTGTGGAGTCTGGATTTAATCCCTTAATATCTATTCTTGGCATTCCAACTAAACCATAGTTATTTGCAGCACATTCAATAAGTGATAATGAATTACAATTACCTGAATAAATAGCCATACCACAATTTCCCATTCCTTGACTCTGAGAATCAAAAATTATACGACCAGAGCTGGGAACAATAGTTTTAAACCAAACGTCAGCTCCAACGTAATTTGCACAACCTGGATTCATTACACTACCCGAAGCAGTAGCACCTGCGTTAGTGAATGTTGAATATGAACATATTGTGTCTGCAATTATAAGAAATGCTCCTGTACAATCATCATTTGCAGGGATAGGGGGATCATAAACACAAATGCCAAATGTACATCCGTTAATATTACCATTTTCCCAAAATCTTATGAAAATAGTAGAACCAGGAGTTAAACCATATTGATTGATTAATGGCATTAATGAGTTATTACTATTATTATTATCGCAAGTAATCAAGGTTAATGAAATACAATTTCCAGAATAAATTGCCAAGCCACCGTCTTCATTATTTACATTTCCCGTATTTTGAGTATCAAAAATCAAGTGACCTGATGGAGGTACAACAACAGAAAACCAAACATCCGCCCCAATATAACCGGCACATCCAGGAGCAGGGACACCTGTAGAAGCTGTAGCGTAAAAATTAGTATAAGTTGTATAATTACAAATCGTGTCTGCTGAAATAGGAATTGCTCCCAAACAATCATCATTTATTGGAATAGGTGGGTCAATAATGCATAAGTCAAATGATCCACCAATTGTTGAATTGCTTTTCCAAAATCTTATGTAAACTATTGAACCTACAGCCAGTCCAGTTTGATTTATTTTAGGCATTGAATTAATATTACTATTACTATCACAAGCAATTAAAACCAATGCCCCACAACTACCTGAATAAATTGCCATTCCACAACTACCTATTCCCTCATTATAAGAATCAAAAATCAAATGCCCTGAAGCAGGCACAACCACACTAAACCAAACATCGCCTCCAATATAATTCGCACAACCAGGAGCAGGAACACCAAGAGAAGCAGTTGCTCCAACACTTGAATAAGTTGTATATTGACATGAGTTTAAAGGAATTATTGAAATAGCTCCTGTACAATCATCATTTATTGGAGGAGGTGGTTGGCATTCCAAATTCCCAAAGCATGGCAAATTAAATATTTCAAGTAAAATAAAAAATATTATCCAATTGATCAAACGAAAAGATGGCAAATTATTCATTTAAATATTATTTCTCTTTTCAAAATGCGAATAGTTGTCTTTTATCCTTAATGAATGTCGATAATGTAATAATTATTGAATATTATAATTTTCTATGGATAGGAACATGGATATTGAGCATAATTTCCTGCATTAATTCTAGGAGCAATTAATAGTGAATCATTAATATTTACCTGTCCATTTCCATCAAAATCAGAAGGTAAATAGCCTAATGCATTATTAAGAAAATCTGGTTCAAAAACATTATAATCATCAAAATCTACCAATCCATCTTGATATATATTTGTACCTCCTACTACTCCAAAAATATCTCCAAGATAAAAAGCCCAAATTCCAGATTCTACTTCAACTTGTGGGTCTTCACCTCCCGACCATTTATAAGCTTGTGTAACTGCAGTAGAAAAATTATAATTTACTGTAGCTGTTGAGCAAGGTACAATTTGAGAATATGTAACTAAATGATTTCTTGTTATAATTCCAAAATAATAATTACCATATGGAATTCCATTTATTGAAACATAGCAGTTTCCATTAGTATTTAATTTAGCATAATAGCTTGCTATATAATTACAAGAAGTATCCCATATTTCAATATTAATTGAATCTGCAATATTTGGCCCCCATTTATAAAAGTAAGCCTGGTTAATAAAATCATAATCTAATGTTGCCTGCATATATCCATTGGAATTAGGAATATATAAACCTTCTAAATAAAGTTTAAAATGAATTAAAGTAGTGTACTGTGCTTTTACTTTTACTGCTGTAATAGTCATTAATAATACAAAGAATAATAATTTTTTCATACAAATAAATTTTAATTTCCCATACTTATCAGGCTTTTCAGGTTACGCCCCGTTTTTTTAAGTGGTTTCTGGACTCCACTTTATTTTTATTCTAATATCGCATCGACAAGCTCAGCGACCGTGCTTTCCTTCAGCCTTCAACCTAAACCCCTTCAGCCTCTTAAATTATT
>JBAWXL010000342.1:0-4121 GCA_037144095.1 Bacteroidota bacterium | reverse complement strand
CCAGACGATGCACGGCCTTGTTCAGTATTGTGTGAATCCAATGATAGCCAATGTAGGAAACGATGCCCACTATTAGTCCCGAAGCGCTGCAAACCATCTTGGTGTAGAGACCTGCCGAAATGCTGCCGATGCTCACGTCGCTGGTGAGTGATATGTCGTAAAATATTTTAATTACGCCTATGATAGTACCCAGAAAACCAAACATGGGAGCAATTCCGGCAATGATGGCAAGTATTTGTATGTTTTTTTCGAGACTATACACCTCAAACTTTCCGGCAATTTCTATCGATTCTTCAATTTCTTTTATGGGTTTACCAATGCGCATAATTCCTTTTTCGATCATACGAGCTATAGGTTTCTGAGTGTTCTTACACAGGGTGAGTGCCGAGTCTATCTTCCCGTTGCGCACAAAATCGCGAATATTATTCATAAAGCCCACATCGGTGTTGATGTGTCGCCTAATCGAAACAAAACGTTCGATAAACACATAAATGGCAACGATAGAAAGTATGGCAATCGGAATCATCAGGATTCCCCCTTTCATAATGATGTCCATCATATTCATATTCTCGACGGCAGCCCCCTTTGGAAGCGCAGGCACGTTTGCCACGGCATTGGTTACGGTATCAGCGGCTTGATTTATTTGCAGAAGGATTGCTAACATATTACTCTGTTTAAATTAACTTCAAAAGTGTTTTATTTTCAACTATGATAAACGATAAGAACTGTGTTTTAGTATTTTTTTTAGATTTGGAGGCTTTCAGTTCGAAGCATCAACTCATATAACCAACGAATTAGCCAACATCACAAGGAAAGGCGTACTATTATGATAATCCAACTCATTATAAGACGCTCCCACTTGTGCCAGATTGTCGAAATATTCTTGCATGTTATCATAATAAAACTTCTCACTATTAATGAACCAGGCTTTTGCACCCAATTTTGAAGCTAAAAACCATTTCTCCAACAGTCGGGCAGCCCTTCCGTTGCCATCCTCAAACGGATGAATATTCACAAAAACCAAGTGAATTAGTGCTGCATAATAAAACACCTTGTCAATACCTATTGGCTTATAGATACGAATGGCCAGTTCCTTCCAAAAAGTTTCAAATTCAGGTTTCACCAAAGTTGAACCGGCGGCTTTATAACGAACTTCCTTGGTTTGAGGATCCACTACCGACATATTGCCTGTGCGGATTTTTCCTCTTTTTGCAGCCGGCAAAGCATGAGCCATAGCAATGCCATGCGCCTTTAAAAAATTGCTTATCGTGAGTTTATTATCACTAGCAAATTCATAAGCAGCAAACAAATCGTTAGGTTTTACGAGCAATTCAGCAGGATATTCTGCCCGTTCAAGTTTGTGCTTCAGATAATCTTCAACCTCCAGTTTTTCACCTTCAATTTTCAAAGAAGAGATAACCGAAGTAGCCGTGTAGGTATTATAATTCCCCACGGTCCATTCTTTATCTTTAATTGCATTATAAGCAGTTTGAATATTAATCCCCAATGAGGAAAAATAATTCTCGAAACAGATGTTGTTTAAAAATTTCATGTCAAGTAAAACAGATTATTTAAATTTCATTGTAAACAATAAGTAAAGCAAATGAGTTGGCAAAAATAATCAAAGAATTGAAATCTAAACCAAAAAAAAGCAACATTTCTTATATGATTTTATTTTATTATTTTTGTCAAGTAAAAAAATACCAAAAATGAATATTTCTCATACATTTTCATTCGAGTTTTCGCAATTGATAAATGTGATAAAACGACTGCCAAATAAAGAAAAATTAGTATTATTTGAAATACTTAAAGAGGATGCCTCCATAGTTCATGATAAACAGAAATTATCAGAAAAACTAAAAGGTTCTATTTCTAAGGAAAGAGCAATCGAATTAAATAATGAAATTCAAAACAATCGTTGATAAAATATCCATAAAAAACTATTGTATCAATACTTAACTTACTTTTACTTCTTCTTCAAAAATTAAAAATCGTTAATCCTTGTTCTTAAATCCTTATTACTTTGAATTAATACATCAAATACAAATTTACACACAAAGTTTAACCTGAATCATTTTTTTTATTCATTCGATATAATTTATCCATTATAAGATAAATTAGTGGTGCTGAAATAAATCCTGCTATCACATCTACAAAATAATGCGCTTTAATATAGACTGTTGCAAAGCAGAGAATCACAGTCAAAGGGATGGTAATAAAAAATGCTTTCCGATAATATTTATATAGAAGGATAAGAAAAATAATCGACATGCCTACATGCGAACTTGGGAAAGCCCCGGTTGGTGCTTCACCCATTTGTTGAGCCATTTGCACTCCCTTATCAAACAAATAGCCCGGCGGAACATGAACATTATCAGGAAAGAAATAAAACTGAGGTCCTTCAACCGGAAAGAAAATGAAAATAAGATAATATAAAAAGAAAGAAGCCGTAACGATAAATACGGTACGTTCAAAATATTTTTGATTAAACAAATAAATCAATAGGCAAGTAAGAACTGTGAGAAAATAATATGAAAAATATCCGAAATGAATAATTTCGCTGAACCATGCCTGTGGAAATGCCGCACTGAATTCGATACTGGGTTGAAATCCGAAAATTCGTTCGTCAAGTTGTGCCATCAAGGGATCAAATTTATCGAAAATCGCCGTATTCATAAAAGCGGTTTCGCCATACCAATACGACAATAAAAATATTGGATAAAAGTTTCGGAGCAAAGAAAATAAATAGTTTGGAAACTTTTCGTTTACCAAAGGAAAACAAAATATCATTGCAAAAACTCCGATTCTGAAAACAAGATGAGGCAAAATGTTTTCAAGTTTATTTGAAAATATCAGGATGAAAATAAAAGTAAATACCGCATAAAAAAGCGTTGCTTTATCGGGCAAATTCAAACGTGCGAATAGTTTATAACCAGCCTTCATTCTTATACCATTTTATAGTTTCTTTCACTCCCGATTCAAGATCATATTGAGCCGAAAAACCCAAATCCTTTTCGAGCTCTTCAGTGTCGCATATCCAATTATCGGCTGATAACAAATAATATTTATCCATATTTAAGGTTGGATAAAACCCAAACATTCCTCCTATCTTTTCACCCGTATAGGCCATCACTTTCACTATGCTTTTTGGAACAGTCAAACGAATTGTTTTCTTTTTTAAAGTTGATTTTGTAATCAGGTTGAAGGCTTTGGTCTCATAATATCTTCCATCCGAAACAAACCAAGCTTTTCTGACATGTTCCGATGCTATGGCAATAAAAATGCAACGCACCAAATCTTTAACATAGATAAAGCTCAGATACTGTTTAGTTCTCCCAATATAAGCTTCAATTCCCCTATTCATCATTTTGAAAAACACAAAATAGTCCTTTTCGCGTGGACCATATACCCCGGTGGGTCTGATAAACAAATAAGGAAAGTTCTCTTTTGATGCGATGTATTCTTCGGCAGCCAGTTTGCTTTTGCCATACAAATTCAAAGGTTGGGGTGTATGATGCAACTTAATAGCTTCCGTGCTACCTTTCTTTCCCGCACCCCAGGCTGCAAGGCTGCTGATATACACAAATTTCTGTGGCACCCAATCATTTTCAATTAACATATCCACGAAATGCATAGTGTTTAAACAATTCACCCTCTGAAAATCTTCTTTTCTGGCAACCTTAGTCACCCCTGCGTTGTGAATAATATAATCGAATTTCCCATGAATACTTATCTGTTCTGAAAATTGCTGTCTTAATTCCAAAGCATTATCAAGATTCAGCTCGATAAGATGAATTCTTTCATCAGTAAGATAATCTCGGCTGCTACTTTTTCTGACAGCAGCAAATACTTCATAACCTAAACGTAAACCTTCTTCAACTAAAAAACTTCCGATAAACCCACTTGCCCCGGTAATGAGTAGTTTCTTCATTCAGAAAAATGAATTAGCTCAATCGTTTAATATAACAACGGCGGGTAATATGTTGACGTGGATTAAATAATTTCCAGACATTTAAAGCTTTTGCATTTTCCTCCAACTGAGAAGTAGAAACAGCATATTTAAAACCTCCTTTAATAAAAGCTTTTGTCAGTGTATTATAATATAAGGTATGAACCCCTTT
>JBAWXL010000341.1:0-4142 GCA_037144095.1 Bacteroidota bacterium | reverse complement strand
GAACGTTTCAGGGCGGTGGAAGAAATAGAAAAACAATACCCCGGCTTCATAGTTGGAGGCAACCTCAGAAATGGTATAGGCATGGCCGACCGCATATTACAAGGAAAAACACTTGCCGATGCCGTTCGATAGACATTAATTATATATCCAAAATTCTAAGCAGTATGTATCCGATTGAAGATAGTTTTGCCTTAATCAAAATCATCCACATGTTCGTCAGTGTCACATTTCTTGTGATGGCTATTTGGCTGTTTGTGCGCTCATATAGAGGATATTTCAAAGGGAAACCCTACACCCGTCTCGATAAAATATTGTCGTTTGGCTACCTCATCAGCCTCTATTTGCAATTGATTTTAGGCTTCATACTTTTCTCAAATTTGGGTTCAAGTTTGGGATATAATTATTTAGGCGATGCCCATTCTATGAAAATGGTTTCGAAGCGGCTTTGGCCCGTTGAACATATTGTGATGATGCTGTTTGCGCTTTTCATTGCCAATTTGGGATTAATCATCTCAATCAACACCAAATCAGATAAAAACAAATATAAAAATACCATCATTTATTATTCAATTTCTTTACTATTAATCCTCATTTCGCTTAGCGTAATCTATTTGTTTTAACATATAAGCTTAATATAAAAATAACAAAAAGTCGCAAGCCCCAAATTTCAAATTTCAATACTCAAGAAAGAAAACAGAGAAACAAAGGGCAGGAAGTTCTTGTACAAATCAACATAAATAAAAAGGCTAACAAATGTTAGCCTTTTTATGTTTAAAATGATCGTTTTAAAATTAAGGAATATTGTTTTGCTATTTAAGAAGTGAAAAACCTCTACTGGCACATTAAAAAACATTAATGAGCCGGCAAGAATTCATGATGTATGTGAGCTGAAAATTTCTACTTTTTTTAGGTGCAATCCAAGATTTTTTTTCAAATACCTTAATTATTTTGTTAATTTCAGAGGTGTCAGTGATGTAAAATTCCAAAACAAAATCTTTATATATTATTGATATTAAATCATATATATAGTTTATTTAATCATTGAAAATATCTTCAAAAACATACATTATTCTGATTAGATAATCATTGTATGTTATTGAATATTAATCCCTAATACATGTATAATTAGTGTGTTATTTTAGCTTACTGAGTCTAAAATCCACGTCATTGAAGCAAAAACTTACATCATTGAAAGAAAAGCTTACATCACTGAAAGAAAACCTTACATCATTGAAAGAAATGCTTACATCATTGAAAGAAAACTTTACGTCATTGAAAGAAAAGCTTACATCACTGAAAGAATCATTCACATCATTGAAAGAACCATTCACATCATTGAAAGAAAAGCTTACATCACTGAAAGAATCATTCACATCATTGAAAGAAAAGCTTACATCACTGAACGAAAAGTTTACGTCACTGATTTTGCCTAATACTTAAATGCAGAAATAGGCAGCTTCAAATAATTTGAATATTATTTGAGTTTAATTTTGGAAAACAAGATAGAAATAGCAGGCTATTTGATTATAGCATTAACAGTCTGAGGATTGAGATTTTATAAAAAGAAAATAATAATTGTTTAGGAGAAAAAGATTTTCAATTTCATCAATCTCTTAAAGCTAATCCTCAATTTGCCACTTAGAGACTGAAAAATTTCGTCTATTTTCATTTTATAAACATCCTCAACCTAAGCTTTGTTTTCCTTTTCAAGTTTATCTTTTTTCTTTTGAATAAGAATATATACTAAAGGCAAAATGCCAATAGTGTTGAAGATGGCAATTGCTATGAACCACGCCAGATGGTTATTTCGGGCCGCTTTCCAAAGGGCAATAAATTTCCATAGAAGTTCCCATATAATAAGGAAAATAATTAAAGGCAAAAAGCTACAAAAGGCTTCATGAAAATCGCAAGTTGTACACATTTTTTGTTGTTTTTGATTTATAAATATGAATTTTTTCTTTGTAGGGGCGATTCACGAATCGCCCCTTAGATGATTGATATTATTTCTTTTGCATCCCGGGATATTGTGTGAAAGGACCAATATAAAGAACCGGTTCGAAGAGATTAAAATCGTCGAAATCGACCAATCCATTGCCATTAATATCGGCAATTGTAAATCCATAAACTCCCTCATTTAAGTAGGGTTCGAATACATTATAATCGTCGAAATCAACACCAAAGTTTTGGTCTAAATCGCCCAAATAGAAACCAAATAAACCATTAGTCAACTGAATTTGAGGGTCAATTCCGCCCGGAGCTTGATAGGCATTGAGTTGGTTAAGAGTAAAGTCGAAACTAACAGTATCTGAATTAAAAGGCACTGCATAAGCCGACCAGGTGGCAAGGTGGTTGCGATTGCTCACTCTGATGAAATAGTTGCCCGAAAGTGAAGAGGGAACATGAACAATGGCTAAGCCATTCGTGTATAAATCAATATCAGAAACACTAACACCAATGGGATGATAAGGTGGGTTTTCTTCAAATAAATCAATTTTGATTTTATCAGCAATTCCTGCACCATATTTCGCAAAACTTATGCCTGAAACCCAATTCATATCTTGTGCTTCCGTCATAGCAGTAGTATTGAAATCGAACAAACCCTGCAGCATTAGATGCAGATTAACTATTTTAAATAGATTTAAAGTTACGGTAACTTTAAGTCGATTTTGGCTTTCGCAACCAGCAATCGTTTGGCTTCCATAATAGCTATTTCCATTAATTAACATCAGGTTTGAAGCAAGCAAATTGCCGCCAAGCGGAGCATCATACCATTTGAGCGAAGTACCTGCTACTATTAAATCAGCAATGGTGGAGCTATTGTTGTTAAATGTTTGTGTCGGATTTCCAGTTGGAGCCGCAACCATATTGATGGAAACATTAACTCCCAATCTGTCTTGACTTTCGCAAGTTCCCAGGGTTTGACTTGCATAATAGGTTTGCATAGTAGTCAAAGCAGCGTTTGAAGACAATAGATTTCCTCCGATGGCTGCATCATACCATTTAATATTGGTGCCTGAAACAACTAAATTGGCAACAGTTGCCTGATTGCAAAATGATTGAGCAGTATTGCCTGTTGGGGCAGCAGCCGAATAAATATTAGCAATAGCGGCTAACCGTGAAATGGAACTACATCCATTATCTAATGCGCCGGCATAGAAAGTGGTGGTCGAAGAAATAGATGGGGTAGCAAAAGGAGAGCCTGTTCCGATGGATGTGCCACCGTTAGCTGCATTAAACCAATTGATGGTACCTGAAGAGGCTGTTGCCTGAAGTATAACAGCCCCTGTTCCACATCTCGAACCGTTGGTGGTTGAACTGACTGAAGGAATGCTTCTCACCTCGGCAACAATCAAAGTTCTTTGTTCTGAAATACATCCATTGTTGTTGCTTTCTACATAATAATTGGTTGTGGTTGTGAGATTCCCTGTTATGTATGAAGAGCCTGCAGCAATATTGGTTCCACCCGTTGGAACTGTATACCATTTCACTACACCTGAACTGGCAGTGGCATATAAAGTCACCAGACCAGGACCACAAACATAACCGGGAGTGGTGCTTACAATTACAGGTATAGTAAATACAGTAACACTAACCTCAAATCTGGCTCGGCTTTCGCATCCACCTATTGTTTGGCTCGCGTAATAATGATTGCCATTTTGCAACACACTGGAAGTTGGCAAAGGACTTCCTCCACTTGCTGCAGCATACCACTGAATAGCCGTACCACTTGCAGTTAAATTAGCAACTGTTGCTCCACTACAGAAGGATTGGGTTGCATTTCCGGTAGGAGAAGCTATTTCGTTAACGATTACGCTTCCATTCATATTTGTTATGCCGGTTGAACAAGTGTAAGTTCCTGCTTCAGTTATAGTCCATGATATAGAATTTCCGCTGCCTGTAAGAGCAGTTCCATAATTGACTCCATCTTTTTTCAATTGATATATAAAACCGTTTTGCGAACCACTAAGATTGATATTTACAGTGTTTGAGCTACCATTACACAATGCTCCTCCCCCACTCAAATTATATACAATTGAAGCAGCAGCCAGTGTTGGATTATTTAAACCTGAAGTAATTAAATTTCCATTAGATGAAATATTGGTAGACGTTGTCCCAATAAAGGCAAAGGTTTTTGTTGGATA
>JBAWXL010000340.1:0-4155 GCA_037144095.1 Bacteroidota bacterium | reverse complement strand
TAGAGCGTCGGATTCATAACCCGGAGGTCACGAGTTCAACTCTCGTTCCCGCTACCGAACAAGACTTCTTGGAATTAACCCCAAGAAGTCTTTCTTTTTTCTCTTCTAACTCATTGGGATTCAAGAATATCAGACTGATAAATTCGTTCTGAAAAAAGTTCAACAATTTATTTTCTGAAAATACCATTTTTTCGGGCAAAATTGAACTTAATATACGTCTCTTGTCATCTAAAGAAGAGTATATCAATACTTTATCAAGATTTTTTAGTAATGATATTGAATAATCTATTTCACTATCAAAATTTGTTTTCATCGTTCCAAATCGTTCTATTTCCCCTGCCAGTTCAAGGATTTCGTGTTCATTTTTTGTCTTGATCCGCTGATAATCTTGTGAACTAATTTGGTTATCCAACATTTTATCATCCAAAGAAGTTAATCGTACCTGAAGTGTTTTCATTTTCTCGTCTAGCTTGATTAATGTATCTTCTTTAAATTGACTATTCTTAAGCCTCACATCTTTTCTTACTTCTTTTATAAGGTTTATAACTTCTTTATTGAGTTGTAGCTTTGAAATTAAATCATAGAGCCCCTTATGAACTTCTTGTGTTCTATATCTAACACCACATGGATTACAATGATAGTAAAAGTACTTTATACCCATTTTTCCTGTTGATTTACTTGCAAGAAGTGATTTACCGCATTCTGGACATTTTAGATAGTCCTTCATAAAATAATCATCACATTGCGGTTTCAATTTTGTTTGTTTTTTGTTTCTACCTTGTTTTATTAACTGAACTTTATTATAAAGTTCATAGTCAATTATTGATGGATGTTTCCCTTCAACTATTTGTTCATCATCCTTCCCAAATGGTTTAACAAATATCTTACCCAAGTAAACTGGGTTTGACAACATATTTATAAAATTCTGTCGTGCCAATGTAAATTTTAATGACACCCTTACCTGATCCATAGAATAAATTCCTTCTGAAAACATTTTATAGGCTTCACGGACTTTGGTTGCATTTACTTCATCAATTTCGAGGGTGTGACGTTTATTATTATCTGTTTTACAATTTCTATATCCAAATGGAGCAGAATTTGTCCAATAACCATCAAGATTTGCACGCCTAATTCCCTCCTTTGTTCGTTTAGTTATCTTATTCTTTTCAACTTCTGAAATACTTAGGAATAACGATAACATAACAGGATATTCAGGTAAATTATAATCTATGTGTTGTTCAATTGTGTTAATCTCAACCCCATATTTTTCACGAAACTCCCGTATTTCTGTTAATGCAAGTTCCAAATTTCTACTAAATCTATCCCATCTAAGTAGTAAAACCTTATCAACTTCTTTCTTATTCTTTGAAATATAACTTTTTAGCTTATTCCATTCAGGACGATTAAAAGTTGTTCCTGTATAATCTTCTACATAAATACCCAAAATATCGTGACCACTTAATTCACAATACCTTCTAAGCATATCTTCTTGGTGACGTAAACTATGACCCGTTTCTTTTTGGTCAACAGTACTTACCCTACAATAAATTATTACTTTCATTCTTACTATTATTCTTTATTTTCTTCAATACCTGAATTAACTTTAGATTCAATTTCAACAACCATATATATCCAATCAAGAATTTTCTTTGTTTCCTCTTCGGTATATTTCTTATTCGTTTGGTTATTATTTAATATTTTCATCGCTTTATCTTTTGAAATCATTAAAATAATTTGCAACAAGGACTATTCAACGTTGCACCCAATTTTTATTCGCTTTCGCTCAATTACGTCAATACGCAACTATATCCAAATTTTTCGGACAAAATAAAAATACATAAATTATTTGTAAAATCAAAATATAATGTGCTAAATAACAGCACGGTACGAATTTGGATAATATATTTTGTTTTTTAAAGTTGAAAATATGTTTGTGTAGAAATAAATTTTTTACATTGAATTAACAAGCTTTCATTCCCGCCTGTGACTTATCACGATGAAGGTATCATATATGACAACTCTTATGATGTTGATTCAGAAATAATTTAAGTCAAATGTGAATTCGCCGCTTGCGAGATGACAATTGGAGGATCTGAAAAATGATCTCACAACCACTTCTTTAATTTTAAAATTTCGATTTCGTCATTTATCCTTTGGGAAAGATTTTTCATCTTTTCTGACCAATCAGGCAAAGTCGTATCATATTCTTCAAAGTACTCAAAACCTGAATTGGTTTCTTTTTCTACCAAGACTATTACATTACACCAATCACCTTCCAATAACAAAACGTCAACATAGAGTTTGTTTCTTTGTGGGGTTACAGACCATCGGAATCTTAAAATGAATTTTTCATCATAAATTTCTATTGATGTTTTATTACCCAAGTCCTCGCTTATAAATTCAATATATGATAACTGTCTTATTTTCATAATTCTTTATTTGATGATAATTTTACTCTTCGTATAAACATAGACCAAACATAGCCACGTGCTGACCGTTCTGAGACAAACCATGATTCAGGAATAACAAGGTCGTACGGGTCGATTTCTTTCATTTTATCAATGATTGTTTGGTATTCGGGTTTTATTACCAATTCCATTTCCTCCAAATAGGATAAATATGAGTTAATAAATTGAATTGCATCCATGTTATGATTTTTTATATTAGGTTTTTAACTTTCATGACTGTTCGAGTTGATACACTAACAACCTTTGCAGTTTCCCTTACTGTCAATCCTTTTTCTATTAGTTTTTTAATTTGAATGCTGGAATCTTTTTTAAGAAATTCAGAGTTGGATTCATTACTATTTAATGGTCTACCAAGTTTTCCCCCTCGTTGTAAGTAAACTTGTCTTCCAACCATAGTTCGCTCTTTTATATTTTCCAGCTCCATTTCGTACAGTGAAGACATAACCGAACTAATCATCTTCCAAATAGGATTTCTTTTCCCATTAGGTCGTGATTGAATCCCAAGATTCCGAACAATAACATTAATGCCCTTTTCATCCAGCCATTCCAATACACGAATACAATCACCTGTATTTCTACCAAGCCGTGATAGTTCTTCAATGGTCAATTCAGAGATCTTACCATCATCAATTAATTGGGTGAGTTGTTTTCCTTTTTCTCTTTCTTTAAATGCGACTTTTCCCGATACCTTATCTAACAAGACCAAATCATATTCACCCTTATCTGCCGTAAATCGGTCGCCTGTCTGTTGTAAAGTTGAAACTCTGTTGTATTTTACCTTCATTTTGTAGTACTTTAAATTACACATTAAAGTTACGGCGAAATCATTGAATTGCCCAATGTATTAGCCTTATTTAGCGATGATTAGCGCATTACTTTAATTCAAGAATAATAGTACAACAATAGGTTAAAACGCCAGTTGTGAGATGATTACTAATATGGTCTGGCGATCGATCCTTCAGGTGTAGTTTTTTTATCTCCATCATCCCGACAGGAAGAAGGTGAGAAAAATGTCGCAACTGGGACGTTAGCATTTGATTCTTAAAATGCCAGTTGTTATTTGTTGAAGAATCCTTGATGATTGAACCCAAGAAAGGAATCCACTACATTTTAGGTGAGTGTTAATTCCCCAGTTGCTAGATGTGCAGATCTTGCGCATCTTCAGATCGGAAATGCGCAATCTTGGCTACGACAAAAATTTATTTCTAAATTTTTTAATGAAATGGTGAGTGATTCAATTATGGGATAATGCTGGTGGAACTTGTTTGGAATACAGTTCGATAATACTATTCACAGACAGTCAATTGATTAGTAAAATAATCAACCAAATTTAAGTGATTGAAAATTAATAGTTTGAATACGACAAAAGAACAGGTTAATTTTCTTCAATATCAACTAAATCTGATAAGTATAAGTTATAATCACGAATAATATCTGTTATTAGATTCTGAAAACTAAATGGACATAATATCAAAAAAGGTACATCCACCCGTTCATCGGTCTGTAATCCAAATTGACTGATGTAAAAATCAGAAAATGATTTTTCTTCTTCCGTTATATTTTGGTGTATTGGTAACACATCATCTAAATTAAAGTTGAATATTTTTTCCATAGGGTTAGATATTATTTGTTTTACATATTCCGGAGCATACCCACCCACTTTCGAATAGAAAACTTTCAGTTTCAA
>JBAWXL010000339.1:0-4167 GCA_037144095.1 Bacteroidota bacterium | reverse complement strand
ATTTTCGGGGTTGAGCTATAAGGTTGAATATGGCAACAAATATAAACACTATTTACTGATTAACAATGTGTTTTCTTAAAATTTTTTCTAAAAATGATTCCCATTTATTTGCAATTGCTTGGCGGCACTTATTGCTTTGCAATTAACTCTCCACAGTTCATTGTTTTTTTTGTTTCTAATTGCGTCAAGACTTCTAAACGAGCTAAAAAACAATGTACTGTGACCGCTCTGCCTATTATCAAAAAGCTATAAAAGCCACAACAAGATGTTTGAAAACAAACACTAACTTGCTGTGGCTTTTTTTGCTTTTTGGGCGATTAGTTTTTCAATACAATCGGCTGAAATTCTTCATGGAATATCAGCCGATTGTTATATTGGCAGGGGTTTATTAGGATTTTAAGATTAATTTATAAAAGTTCTCATTTGCCCAAACCATGAAAGTTTTTTCTCCAAATGTTTGTATTTGTTCAATCACATTATTTTTATACCAATCTATTAGACTTACTTCTGGCCAAAAGGTCTTCATAATTGGAAAGTCTGTACCAAAAAGAATTCTATCTGATAATCCTGCATCGCAAATCATTTTCATACTTTCAATGTCCATGAATGAATTATCTACAAACGCATTTTTTGCTCCTTTCAAAACCGTTAAGGTTTGAGATATTGGTTTGCCATGAGCTAAAATGAACTTTACTTCGGGGAATTCACGGCAAAACTTATAGAATTGAATCGCATTTGAACCACGCCAACCTCCGGTGTGAAACATTACCGGAATATCTTTTTCAGAGGCTATCTGTATAACTGTTCTTATTTTGTCAGGCATTTCATCCCATTCCTTTTGGGCGTATGCATGAATCTTTATGACTTTGTAGTTTAACGCATTATAAAGTTCAAGTGAAGAGTCAATATCAACCATTTCTGGCGTAATCCATAAGTAAGGTATAAACCTTTCACTAGGCAGAGATTTTATAACTTTCAGATAATTATCAAAATCGACTTTACCCGCTATACCGGTTGGCATTATTCCAACTTTATCAATTCCAAGCTCTTCGAAAAAATTGATTAGATCTTTTGGCTCATAGTAATCATCTCTGAATTGACCATAATGTACATGACAATCACAAATTCTTGGAGCAGTTTTCTCATAATCAAACTTCATATACTATTTTTTATCAACTTTAATGATATTACTCAACTGAAGATTTAAATAATTTAATTATTGGTTGAAAAGATTCAAAAAAGACTTCACCAACTAGCTCCTGATTTATTTCTTTAAACTCAATGATTTTATTAAAGCCATTAACAAGTTCTAAATCACTGCCAGACCCAAGAGAAAGATTAGAACTATCCCAATAAGAAGCAGAAAATTTAATTTTGCAATCTACCAATTCAACCTTAAAGGAATAACATTCCATTGCAAGGGAATAACTTATCCTTAGTTCTTCACCTTTGTTAATGACTTCAATTTTATACTTGGATAATTCATGTTCTATATCCTTTAATGCTGGTAGAATCTCTCTTTTCAATAAATCAGCGTATAATTCTGGACACTGGCTGACTATTCGGTGATTTAATTCTACTTCTAATTTATCTTTCCAATTCATTTTCATAAAATTATATTGTTTCTATATTTTTTGTTTTGAAATAATCTTCGACCATCTTTTTGTTTAAAAATGCTACATCGCAGAAATGTTTGGTAATTTTAAACATATCTCCATTGTTTTCATTATAATTCCGAACCATGCACATAGCACAATAATCACGGGCTTCACAAGTAATACATTCAGGGAAAGACGCATTTGTTATTTTTCGTAATTCTTTAATTTGCTCCGAGTTATCCCAAATATCTTTCAACGATTGTTTGTATGCATTTCCTAAAACCATTCCCTGCCATCCTGCACAAGGATAATAATCACCATTGGCTGTCACGCAGATATTATCAACACCTACACCACAAACGGGTGACTTTTTATGTTTTTCAATGTCCAACGATTTTGGTTCTTGTTGCAAGGTGGTATTCAAATAATCTTGGTCGAATTGAAGCATATCGGTAAGTAGTTCTGCCGTTTCATCTAGGCTGATGCGCTGTGCCAAATTATTAACATCTAAATCAGCTTGAGCCATCATAATAAAATCTGTATAAGCCTTTGTCCTTAACGAATTGGCGTAAACCAATACATCTTTGTATGACTTCCTGTTAAGTTTCATTACTGGACAGCTTATTTGAACAGGAATATCTGCAGCTACCAATCGTTCAATGGCATTTTTTGTTTTCTCAAACGAACCTTTTACCAACGTAATTGCATCATGTTCAGCGGGATTCATCGAGTAAAGCGAAACCTGAACTAATGACGGATTAATTTCTTTTAATAATGAAATATGCTTATCGCTCAACAACACCAAATTGCTTAATATGCTGATAGAAAAATCATTTTTTCGAGCATGACGCAGTATGGTTTCAATGTCTTTGTGCATAAACAATTCGCCTCCCGAAAGTGTAACCTGCAAAGTTCCCATTTCTTTGGCTTGATCCATAACTCCCAAAATAAGAGAAAGCTCCATATCTTTACCAACGTTTTTCTTTTCGTTGGGAATATAGCAATGGATGCAGCGTTCGTTACATCGGGCTGTAACTTCTATTTGCAGACCGAAAATTTGTGGTGTTTTTTGAAATTCATCATAAAACAGTTCGGCACTATCGTTTAATACTTCTTTTTTATCAGGGTTTGTAAAGTCATATAAAGACGTTTTTGGATTAGCCAATTGATAGCTAAATGATATTTCCTTTGCATTAAGTTCCTCAACCGTATTCCCTGTAAGCAGAAATCCTGTTTTTTCTAAATCGGATACAAACTCTATAAAGTCAGCTTGTAGCGTATCAAAGTCAATGTTTTTGTACAATGGTAACAATTCATTCACAATTGTATCTACTTCCTGTGGCTCACGGCTAATTTTATCTAAAAAATCAGCCCCCGTTTCATTAAAATTCAAATCATGCTTGGTCAATTGATTCGTGATATAACCAATGTTGCCAAAGTGACGAATGAAAGTGTCTTTAGTTTGTCTAATTATCATATCCTTTTATTATTTTCTGTTACTCAATGAAATTAAACTTGCTAATGCACCTACTGCTGTTCCTCCAATTGCAATTACTCCTGAGGACACTTCACATTTTTGTTGACAATTATTAACAGAAAAATATGAAAGTAAAAGTACACCTAAAACAATTAATCCTAATGCAATAATTGTTATCCGATAAATCCAATTATCATTATCTAATGGGTGTTTGAATGGAGTATAAAGTAAATTCTTATCTTCAGCATTTTTTCTAATATCCTTAATTGAAATAGTATCCTCATCACCTATTTTTAAATCTTTAAGAAACTCATCGAAATTTTTTATGTGTTGCATAATATTATTATTTTGTTTTGTACCTACTCATAAGCTTTTCGGTTTCCGCTCTTCTTTTCTATCAATTAAAATAAGCATCTCCAGAAATGGAGATGCTTAAAAATTTAATTAAACGGTTCTTTCGCATGAATGACACTCAGTTTTTCTACCAAAACCTGCATCTTTTGCTGGACATCCTGCTGCATAAGAACCTTCTGGGCTATTTTTAGCCAAAACCACTGCTTTTACGTAATTTTTCATAAAATTCAATTTTATTTTTTTGCCTACTCATAAGCTTTTCAGCATCCGCTCCCTACTTTATTTTTGGTTGTTCGGGTTGTTCCATATCGTATTTTCTTCATTTTCGGGCATAAAAAAAGCGTGGTACTCTAACTGTATCACACTCTTGAGGCATCGCCAAACGCCCGAAATATAAGATAAGTTAAAGCCCACGCCTTAGGCGCAGGCGTTTACTAACTTATTCCTTATATTTCTTTTAAATTGGCGATTTTCAAGAGTAGGAATAAAAGCTAACGCTTTTGATAATATGTAATGCCGCTGTCGCTACAGCGAGTGAGTTGTTATAATAATCAATTTATTACTTATTGAGTATTGGCAACTGGTTTCTTGTATTTTTTTTCAAATTTCTGCGAATTTTTACGAAAATAGTCCAATACCTGTTGTGTATTCTTACCTTCTAATTCAGCATCAATTTTATCTCTGATATCGCGCATCATTTTTACGCAATCAAAATCTTTATTCGTCTTCATAATTTAT
>JBAWXL010000338.1:0-4173 GCA_037144095.1 Bacteroidota bacterium | reverse complement strand
CAGGTTATTAGAACGAATTTTCTAATGACCGTCATTAGAAATTAATTCCTAATGATGGATTTGGGCTAAAATGAGTAAATTTGGTATATCGAATTATGGGTTTTTATTAGCGTAGCATAATTTTAAGTTAATGAAATGAAAGTTTGGGCCAACTCAGAAAAGTATGAGAAAACAAAAGATAGACACAAATTCATGGAAATTTAATTTGAAAAACTTTGATAATCTGAGTAATCAGTAGAAATGTTTTCCAATTATATCAGATAAAAACTTTATTTGGAGAAGACTTAATGTTGAAAAGCTGACTTTTATTTTTGAATAATGAGATTTTCTGTTCCTTACATCTTGAAGCAGACTAATCAATCAATTCCGAAATTTGTTGCAATTCATCTTGGTCAAAGGATAGATTTTGTGTTGTCGCAACATTGTCTTCAATTTGTTTTACCGTACTAGCACCCACCAAGACAGACGTAACACGAGGATCTTTCAACAGCCATGCAATAGCCATTTGTGCCAGACTTTGTCCTCGTTTTGCTGCAATTTCACTTAAAAGATTTAGTTTAAAAAGCAATTCGGGGGTAATACGCTCCGGATTTAAAAAAGTGTTGGTACGTGCAGCCCTTGAATCTTTAGGAATTCCATTTAAATAACGGTCGCTTAATAACCCCTGAGCAAGAGGAGAGAAACAAATGCAACCAACCCCATTATGCTCCAACACATTTAGTAATCCATCCGGTTCAACCCAACGGTTCAACATCGAGTAAGCGGGCTGATGAATAAGAAGTGGTATGCCTTTTTCTTTTAAAATATTAACGGCAAGTTGGGTTTGTTCGCTCTTGTAGTTTGATAAACCAATATACAAGGCTTTCCCTTGCCTATACATCATTTCTAATGCTCCCAAGGTTTCTTCGAGCGGAGTTGAGGCGTCCCAGCGATGATGATAAAAGATATCCACATAATCAAGTCCCATGCGTTGTAAACTTTGGTCGAGGCTTGCAATCAAATGCTTTTTCGAGCCAAAATTACCATAAGGACCTGCCCACATATCGTATCCGGCTTTTGTAGAAATAATCAATTCGTCGCGATAACTTGCCAAACCCAACTTCAACATCTTTCCGAAATTGATTTCAGCTGAACCAGCCGGAGGACCATAATTATTTGCAAGATCGAAATGAGTAATCCCTAAATCAAATGCTTTATGGATAATCTTTCTGCCATTTTCGAAATCATCATAGTCGCCAAAGTTGTGCCATAAACCCAGGGAAATAAGTGGAAGTTTGAGTCCGCTATTTCCGCAAGGCTTATATTTCATGGTATTATAGCGGCTATTTGTGGCATGGAGTGTCATATCAGTAAAGGGAATTTAATGGGTGATTTTATAAAACATTTCCTTCATTAACTCGCCATCACCCACAGGATTGCTATCAACCCCTTTGCTCTTAATGTCGTATTCTCTTAAAATGCTGATGATTTGTATGAGTTTATTTATATCATAATTCTTGGATGCAACCTGATAGTCCTGCAAAAAGAAAGGATTAACTCCAAGGGCAGAAGCTACAGTTTTATTATCAGTTGAGGGTGGAATTTGTTTATAGATGAGCAATTTCTGGAAAAACGGAAATATCAATGGGATTACTTTCACCAAAGGATTATTTTTAGAATTTGATATAAAATAAGCCAATATTTTGTAGGTTCCGGCAATATCTTTTCTTCCAAGTGTTTTTTGAAGTTCAAATGCATTGTAATCTTTACTGATGCCAATATAATATTCAATCAAATCAGGAGTGATTTCTTTCGATTTATCGATATTGATGAATAATTTATTCAGCTCATTCGAAATTCTTGACAAGTCGTTGCCCAGAAATTCAGACAACATGATGCACGATTTGTTGCTAATTCTATACCCTTTCAAGCTACACCATTCGTTTATCCATGCTGGAATTTGATTTTCGTACAGTTTAGGTGATTCGAAAAAGACTGCCTTTTTACTTAGGTTTTTGGCAAAAGCTGTTCGTCCGTCAATCTTTTTATATTTATAACAAATCACCAAAAGAGTCGACCGCGAAGGTTTGTTCAGATATTTGTCAAGTTCTTCAATCTTTTCAACTGCTTGAGCTTCTTTAACGATAAGTACTTTTTGAGGAGCCATCATAGGGAAGCTTTTTGCAGCCATGATAATCTCATTAACCGAAACTTCTCTTCCATAAACAATTGAAAGATCGAACTCACGTTCTATTTCGTTTAGCACCGTGTCTTCAATTAAATCTGAAAGTTGGTCAATATAAAACGCCTCTTCTCCCGAAAAGAAATATACCGGATGGTATATTTTGTTCTTTATTTCTTGTACTAATTGTGCGTATTGATTTGCCACTCTATTCGTCGGGTTCGTTATAATCGAAATAAAGATGCTTAACCGTTAGCCCATTATCCATAAGCTGTTTCAGCGATTTAATGCCCACTTTCAAATGAGTAGTAACAAATTCTTCGGTTACTTTTTTATCCAACTTATCGGTTTTCACCCCTTCCGAAATCATGGGTTGATCGGAAACTAACAAAATGGCACCCGTTGGGATGTGATTGGTGAAACCCACAATAAAAATCGTGGCAGTTTCCATATCAATTGCCATACTGCGGGTTTTGCGAAGATAGTTTTTGAAATCTTCGTCATATTCCCACACACGACGATTGGTAGTGAAAACCGTTCCGGTCCAATAATCTAAACCGAAATCACGAATGGTAGTAGAAATGGCTTTTTGCAAATTAAATGCAGGTAAGGCAGGCACCACTTGTGGAAGATAATCGTTTGAAGTTCCTTCGCCCCGTATTGCAGCAATTGGTAAAATCAAATCACCCAATTTATTTTTCTTCTTCAAACCTCCACATTTCCCTAAAAACAAACAAGCTTTTGGCGAAATGGCTCCCAGCAAATCCATAATGGTTGCAGCATTAGGACTTCCCATGCCAAAATTGATAATCGTTATATTGTCAGCAGTAGCCGAGGGCATTGAGCGATCGCGTCCTTTAATCTCAACTTTATATTCTTCGGCAAACAACTCTAAATATTTCTGAAAGTTGGTAAGAATAATATATTCGCCAAAATCCACCAATTCAGTACCCGTATATCGGGGTAGCCAATTGTTTACAATTTCTTCTTTAGTTTTCATTCGCAATGAATTATTTTGCAAAAGTAAGAATTTTAGAAAACTTATGATTTAGTATTTTCAGATTAATTTGTTGAGAACTCATGACAAATCACTATTCAGCGAAGTTAACAGAATAATAAAGCATAAAAAAAAGGAAATTCTAGCGTACTATTTTTTTTTGCTCGCAATTAATTCCGGGTGGAGAATTTTCTGATAGATATCGAAATTGCTTTTCTCGAAACAGACAAATACAATTTCTTCCATGGAAAAATGTTGAATGAGAAAATTGTTGCAAGCGCTTATGGCAATATTGGCAGCCCTTTCTTTTGGAAAATGATATACTCCGGTGCTGATGTTTGGAAAAGAAATGGAATGCAAATGATATTGATAGGCCAAAAGCAAACTATTGTGATAAGCATCATACAACAGTTGTTCTTCATTATGCTTACCTCCTTTCCATACCGGCCCAACCGTGTGAATTACAAATCTGCATGGAAGTTCAAAAGCTTTTGTGATTTTAGCTTCACCAACATTACATCCGTTTAGTTTGCGGCAAGCATCCAACAACTGCGGACCTGCTGCTTCGTGTATGGCACCATCTACGCCGCCTCCGCCCAATAAATCAGTGTTGGCTGCATTTACAATGGCATCCGTCATCATGTGGGTGATATCGCCCACAATAACTCTAAGAATATGTTTCATTGTATGAATGAATTTGCCCACAAAAATACATCTTTATGAAGCCGATGTCAAGATAAATTTTGTTAAAAAGCAATTTGATGCTTCACAAGGATTTTTATGATTAAAAAAGTGGAATGATTGTTCTTGCTAATAAACAAACCAGTATGATTCCGGTAATGCAATTCAAATACTTGCTGAAATTTTTACTGTGGAGTTACTTTTCTCATTACCCGATTATCTATTATATTTCCATATTTGTTTTAATTTTGAAACCATATAAAAAGAAACAACTTTAATAATCATTGTTGTCCGATAAAAAAACAAAAATCGTTTTCTGAAGTGATAACTATAT
>JBAWXL010000337.1:0-4176 GCA_037144095.1 Bacteroidota bacterium | reverse complement strand
TTTCCCTCCTGAACCTCCACCGCCATAATTCGAACCGGGCAAACCATCACTATCCAATGGAACTCCATTGGCTCCTGCTCCTCCATAGTTTGCTTTTGCTGAACCCCCGGTTCCATTATAAGCGGAAGTTCCAGTACCTGTCGTTCCTGCCCCTCCTCCACCTGCACCTACTGTTGAAGTACCAGTAGCATTTCCCCCTGACCCCCATCCACCAGAATAAACTGTTGACCCAATACAAGCCGAAGAGCTGCTTTGTCCTCCCGGAACAGCGTAATTTGTAGTAGTAGCAGGATAACCACCTGCTCCTCCACTGGCAAAGACAGTTGATGAAGAACCAAACCACGAAGGATTGCCTGTATTCGCTGTATTTGAACTGGTGGTAGTACCTGTTTTGACAGCTCCAACAGTAACGGTGTAAGTAGTGTTTGGAATTACACTAACAATCTTTTTTGCATAACAACCTCCACCTGCTCCTCCACCGCAAGAGGTTGTTGCTGTACTTCCTCCACCTGCTCCACCACCTCCCCAACATTCTGCAATAATTGAATAAACACCTGCAGGGCAAGTCCAACTACCAGAGCTGGTAATATTAGTACTATTATTGGGTGCAACGGCTGCATTTAATGGAGCGCCGCTTCCACATGCATTTGATGGGATAACTGTTATATTTCCACTCCCAGCTCCAACAGTTACGGTGACTGAATTAGATGTTCCCCCTGCGGTTTGTACCCAACCCAAGGGGAAAGTCCAGCTATAAACAACTCCCGCAACATTACTTACCGAATAGGTTTGAGTACTTCCAAATGCAGGATTGATTGAGCCGCTAAATCCTGTGGGTTGTGAGGCTGGTGCGGCAATGTTAACCAAGGTACTTGTGATGGAGGTACAACCAATCGGAGTACTAATAGTTAAAACATAGCTGCCCGACATCAGGTAATTAGCAGTATCCGATACTTTAGGGCTTTGCGAAGTGCTCACAAAATTATTGGGTCCTGTCCACGAATATGAATTCATCCCATCGGGTCCTCCTGTCAGCATCAAAGTTGCATTGCACAAAGCATTATTGCCAGAGGCTGTTGCTAAAGGTGAGGAAATTACTGTAACAGCAAGTTCTCCTGCTAATACACTTCCACACACATTGCCTGCCGACAAACTAATATTTCCTCCTTGTCCGCTCAAGCCCGTCGTTACAGAAATCGAGGAACCATTAGTCGCTCCATTAATTGACCAACCGGCAGGCAATGTCCAGTTATAAAAAGTGGCTCCTGCAACTGCGTTAATGCTGTATACTTGCCCACTTAAGTTTGGGCAAGCGCTCGCCAATCCGTTTATAGTTGCAACACTCGTACTGAGATTATTCGATACAATTAATTTCACCATATTGCTGCTGATCGAGTCCCCTGAGCTAAACACTTTGCAATAATAACTCCCCGAATCCGATATAGAGGCATTATTTATTATCAAAGTGTCATTATTCGAACCAGGAATTTCTATTCCATTGGCATACCATCGATAAACAACATTGTTTCCTGTAACATTAAAAATAAATTGCGCATTACTTCCAACACAAACCGTATCATTTATGGGTTGCGAAATGATGTTAACAGGGAAAATATTTTCGGTAGCAAAACTCCCGGCTTTCAATCCGGCATCCACCGCCTGCACACTCCATTTGTATATTTTATTCGTTTGAATCACTCCTTTTAATGTATAGCCATTTGGATTATACTGGATATTCCCAAATTTCGCCACCCTATGAAATCCATTACTGATATTTGATTGCGGACTGCTGATAAAATTGCTTTGACCCGATTCGTAAAGATAAAGATTATAGCTTAGCCCATTTTGTGCCGTTTCAGTATCAGTAGATTTATCCCATTTAAAAGTAATATTGCTGCCGTTTGAGGTGGCTTGCAAATTTGTGGGAGCAGATGGGGCTGTATTGACAAGTCCATTGAAATTTTTAAAAAGAGAACCCAAAATTCCTCCAGTACCATTAGCTACTCCGAATTCAAATAAATCCAACGCACCATCATTATCATAATCGCCCCATGCCAACGAGCATTGATAGACCGTAGAAAGCCCCATCCCACTTTGTACCGTAAAGCCACCATTGCCATTGTTCTTATATATTACGGTACTCCAGGCACTACCACTATTATAAACACCTCCTAACAAAATATCTGCTAAGCCGTCATTATTATAATCCCCCCATGAGGCAGAGCAGCTCGAAACTCCTAACAGACCTGCCTGATTACTAAAAGTACCATCCCCATTATTCTGATACACTATAGCAGAATATCCCGACCCTGTATAGCCCGAAATAAGCAAATCAAGCCAGCCATCATTGTTATAATCGGCACAAACCGAGGTACTATTACTAACCCCTATCGGCAAAGCCGTTAGAAGTGAAAAAGTACCATCTCCGTTATTCTGATATATATTGCTGTAGCGTGTTGAGCCCGACGCTCCGGTCATTACTATATCTAAATATCCATCATTATTAAAATCACCCAAAGCAATACTTCCCCATTCTAATGCCGGAAACGGAAGACCCGTCTGTTCCGTAAAGCTTCCATCCCCATTGTTTCTATATATTTTTGTAATGTCTCCGCTCCCCGTATATCCCAATATGACAATATCCAACCAGCCATCATTATTAAAATCGCCCCATTTAACACAGGCATCTTCCACCCCCGTTATCGAAATACCCGTCTGTTCAGTAAAGGTATTATTCCCATTGTTTTTATATATTTTAGTTACGTTAGCCGTTCCATTAAATCCACACAAAATAATATCCAGCCATCCATCATTATTATAATCCCCCCAATCTGCCGAACTATAACCAACACCCGTCAACGATATGCCGGTTTGCTCTGTAAAAGTATTATTTCCATTGTTTTTAAATAACTTCGAATAGGGCGTAGTCGAATTATAACCTGTTTCAAGAATATCGAGATAACCATCATTATTATAATCACCCCATACTGCACATCCCTGTGAAACAGGGAGCAATGTTATACCCTGATATTGCAAAGTAAAGGGTTGTGATTTTGTTTGATTGGAAATGAGAATAGTGAGGCAGATGACGAATAAAAGCTTAATATTGTTTTTCATGATGGAATGTGAATAGTGTACAAAAGTAAAATTATTTAGGAAATACGATTCAAAAAATACTTTAAGTTATGATATTAAAAACAATATCTAACATTAATGTAGAACTTGAAAATTCTATACTTTGAATTGATTTAAAAAGAAATGCAGGATCATTCCAGATGATGAAATAAAAGGACTTGAAAGTGAAATTCAGGAAATCGCCAATAAGTTTATAGAAAAGGCAGACAGGGTGCTTGAGATGAAAGAATAAGATATCATGAGCATTTAAAGACCCAAGCCCAAAAAGGCTGAAGGCGGTTAGGCTGAAGCTTGAAGGAGATTAATAGACTTTTTGCTGTTTAGACATTTAGGTTTTTAGGGAAAGACCCAAGCCCCAAATCTACCTAACGGTAGACAGGTTTCAAGATCCAAGACTCAAGAAGGAAAGCTGGGACACAAAGTTGCTCAAAGTTTTTGCAGAAAGGGACACAAAGGAAAAGGCTTAATGCGTAAGCCTTTTAATTAAGATTTAAGATATGGGTTCTTCTGCTTTGGGGGGTGTGGGATCAACGGGGAAGGTGAGGGTGGTTTGGTTGTTGGGGGTGATGGTGATGCTGATGGCTTGGTCTTGGATGTGGGTGCCGGAAATTATTCCTTCGTAGTTGTTGACGGGAATGTCGGTGCCTATAAAGATGGTGTCTTCTCCTGCATCGAAGGTGCGACCCAGAATGGGTATGTTTAGATGAAGCTCTGGAAATGGTTTGTTGGTGTTTTTGTTTACAGGCGCTATTTTAAAGCTGCCAAATGTTTCGTTTTTCTTTTTCAGCGTGAGGGTAAGACGTATAATTTTTGTGTTATCGGTTATGAGTTCAGGTTGTAGATCGGTTTCATAATCTAAGCTCTCAGAGGTGCAAATCCAGGGACCATTGGGGAGATCGAAGAAGCGAACGTAACCATCTTTTGTACTCTTTTTTTTGTGTATAATGGTATTTCTTTCGAGGGTGCAAGTGATGTTTTTTAAAGGAACTTTTTCGGATAGGTATTGATATTTAATGATAAGTGAAGTGTGGCGTTTGCCTG
>JBAWXL010000336.1:0-4181 GCA_037144095.1 Bacteroidota bacterium | reverse complement strand
GAAGAAGGACATGCAATTTGCAAAGACCCAAACGGTAATTACTATATAGCCACCCAAGTTCAATCAAGTTTTCCTATATACTCAAATTATTCAGATACTATTAATATTACTAATTCAAGTGTTGGAGGGGTTTACGTTGCTAAGTATAACAATCATGGTATTTTACAATGGGTAAAATGCTATAGCTCAAACGGAAGTTTCGAACCATGCAGAATTATATGTGATAATGCTCAGAATATCCTATTAGTAGGGCTTGCAGGTGCAATCACTATCAATAATACAACTTACAATCCTTCAAATGCCAATATTACATTTGTAAAAATTGATACAAGTGGAAATTTCATTAATTCAGCGCAGATTCCTTTTGTAGGAATTAATAACCCGTCTCCGTCATGGTTAAAACTAACAACCGATGAACAAAATAATATTTATATAACAGATTCTTATCAACTAATATCGCTTGCGCCTGATTTAACACAAAGGTGGTTTACCTATTTAACAAATAATTACCGTGTTTGGGATTTATATTTTGCAAGTGGATTTCTTTATTCGGCTGGTAATGCTACAACATCGTTTGCCATATCCAGTTATAATATATCACCTGTTGGTGCTTCTGATGCTATTATTTCTAAGATGGATACAAATGGAAGTATTGTTTGGATAAAACAATATGGAGGTATGCCTACAGAAAGTGGAAATTTTATTAGAATTATTGGAAACAGGTTAATTTTCACAGCGACATTTTCAGGAGGTACAAGTGTTATTGGAACAAAAACAATCACGTCATCAGGCACAGGTCCAAACACCCTAATAGCTTTTGGTGATACAGCCGGAAATATTTCTTATCTGAATAGTATCGGTTCAACAAGCTATTTTGCTGCTCAACTTTGGGATGTTTCAGTATTCAAGTCAACCGTATATTTATGCGGAATAGTGCAAAAAAATATTCCTTTTGGGAAAAGTATTATACTGAAAGGATCTACACAAACATCAGATTTATTTGTAGCTAAAATGGATAGCCTATCCAATTTTTTATATGCTATTGACGGGCGCCAAAAGGGTGCTGTGGCTTATGGGGTAACTATAGATTCAAATGGAAACGCAGTATTAACCGGAAGATTTAGCGACACACTACAATTGATTAACATGACAGCTTTGAACAGAGGGATGGTTGATATGTTTCTTATTAAAATTGAAGATTTGAGCATTACCAAAGGTATTGTTTCTAACCATCCTTACTTTGCAGGAGACAGTATTGCGGTACCTTATACCATTAAAGGAGAATACAGAATCGGCAATCATTTTATAGCACAACTTAGCGACAGGTATGGAAGTTTTGATTCGGTGGTTTACAACCTTGGTTCAGATTCGAGCACACAAGGAGGAATTATTAATGGAAGAATTCCTGATACTATAATTACTTCAACAAAATATTCTATTCGTGTAATAGCGGATAATCCAGCGGTGGTAAGCTTTGTTGATAGCCTCACTTATAGCATCACTAAAATGCCTTTAGCACATGCAGGAAATGATACGCTTATTTGTTTCGGCCAATCCATTCATATTAATGATTCTTCATCCTCAGCCATACACTACCATTGGAATCCATTTTCATTTATGAATGATTCAACCATAAAATTCCCATTGGTAAAACCTGATACAAGTGTTGCATATATTCTCACTGCACAATCAAACAATTGTTTTGCTTACGATACGGTTTTGGTAAATGTGAGAAAACCTTTGTCATTCGCTCCGTTGCATGATTTAGTATTTTGCAAAAACGATACACTCGTATTGCAACCAACGGTATTTGGAGGAGATTCACTTCACCGAACACTCAATATTTTTAAGTTGCCCGACACATCAAGTTTTGCCACAAATGATTCATTAATGCGAATAAGGTTTGTACCTGACAGCACTCATACATATCAAGTAACATTAAGTGATGGCTGCTCGCCTTCTGTCTCCAACACATTTAATTTACAGTTACGTGTGAAAAAACCTTTATGGTTCGCTCCGTTGCATGATACTGTGTTTTGCAAAAGTGATACACTCGTATTGCAACCAACGGTATTTGGAGGAGATTCACTTCACCGAACACTTAATATATTTAAGTTGCCCGACACTTTGAGTTTTGCCACAAATGACCAATTGATGCGCATAAGGTTTGTTCCCGATTCATCGCGTACATATAGAGTAATATTAAGCGATGGTTGTTCAGTTTCTTCTTCTGATACATTTAATTTACGGTTGCGTGTTCCATTAAACTTAACCATGAGTAATGATACATTGGTTTGTCGAGGTGTTCCTTTGCAATTAAGTGTTAACGGCTGGCAAAGTGATGCGGCAGCTTATCATTTTAACTGGAGTTATTTGCAAAATACTACACAGTTTGTTTCGCTTACGGATTCTTCATTTTATAAACTAATAAGCGACAGCAGCATGATATTTCTTTTAAAAAGTAAATATGCTTGTATGAATAAAACCGATAATCATTATGTGAAAATAGATGTGTTGCCTCGTTTGCAATTAAGGCTTAGTGCTGATACAGCATTTTGTTTTGGGAATAGTTATTCTGTAAAAGCCACTGCCAATGGTGGAGATTCGTTGTATTACAAATTCAATTGGAAAAACATAAACGACAACACCATATTTATTGATTCAAACTATTCGTCATTTACACATTTATTTACTCCATCAAAAACTGTAACCTATCAATTACAATTAACGGATGGTTGCACCAATCCAACAGATTCATCGCAGGTAAAAATTACTGTATATCCCAAAATTGTTGCAGGATTTACTGTTAATGATTCAGTTCAATGTTTAAATGAAAACAACTTTTTATTTAAAGATACTTCTATTGCAGACGGAACGTACAACAGAATATGGAATCTTGGCGATGCAACAACAAATACTAATACAAGTTTTAATAAATCCTATTCTGCAATTGGAACTTATATTGTTCAATTAAAAATTGTTGAACAAGGTAATTGCAGTGATAGCGCAACTCATTCAATTATTGTGAAACAAAATCCTGTAAAACCACAAACAGAATTAGTTCCAAATATTTTAATTCAAGCTACAATTACGGCAAATAAATACACATGGTTTTTGGATAGTGATTCCATTTCAAATCCGTATAAAGGACAAACATTGTATATCCATAAAAACGGAACCTATTATATAAAAGTTGACAGCACTGATGGGTGCAGCAATTCATCTGATCCAATAAAAGTAAACTTGTTTAGTGGCGCACAGGTAATGGTTTATCCCAATCCAAATGATGGTAATTTCAATATTAATTTCGTTGATATTTCAGGCTTAAAAAATGTCATCGTGTATGATATGCTGAAAAAGTTTATTACATCTTTTTCAACCTACGATAACATGATTGAGGTAAATGCTAAACATATTCTATCAAGCGGAATGTATCTTTTAAAAGTTGAAACTTCCGGTGGAACTTTTGTGGCAAAAGTTGTGATAGAGTGAGAAGTTTGACTCCGCAGGAGTCGAATATTAATAGCTGTACAATCATTTATAAGCATGCAACCCCAGTGGGGTTGAACAATGGTTGATGAAAGAATTTTTTTAGCAAACAGTATTGTAAAAAAATCATGCTTTATATCAAACACAAAAGAAGTGAAATAGTTTGTATCGCTTCAATAATTATCTGAATCTTTTTTGAATAAGTTGTTCTAATTCAACAACGTTTTCGTTATCGTTATTCCATGAATATTGATGTTTCAATTCGTTAAAAAATCGCATTGCTTCATTCAAATCAATTGCCGAATTTAATTTGTCGATTGCCTTGGCATATTCTACAGTATTTTCTTTAAACAAATCATTTACAAAAGCTATTTTTTTGTTTAACCCGATTGCTGATTTAAGGCTATCCACCTTTGATTCATTGATTCGTTCGTGAATATCAAATTGTTTATGTTCTGAAATTTTTTGATGCAACGATGGTTCTGAATGTGGAAGATTGATAAGGTTACTTTTCTTTTCAATTATCGTTTCTGTAAAAAGTGTAGGCTCAACTTTTTCTTCAGGTACAATAATTACTTCTTCCAACACTTCTTTGATGATTTCATTAACAGGTTGTACAGGAATTTGTTCATTAAGTTGAGAAATAATTTCAGCTTCTTTTATTTCAAACTCTTCCATGCTAACTGAATTTT
>JBAWXL010000335.1:0-4202 GCA_037144095.1 Bacteroidota bacterium | reverse complement strand
ATCCAAAGTTGTAAAGGCTCGTTTTACTGTGATTTTTACCGGAGAAAAGCGTTCTATATCCTGCTGATTTCAACAAATCACCAATTGAAATCGTGTTTTTTATAATGCTTGGATTTTCGCTCATGCCACTTTGTTGGGCATAAACGCCTGTAAGTAAACACGCTCTGGATGGGAAGCTTTTAGATGTATTGTGCATTTGTGTAAAACGCATACCATTTTGAGCCAACTTATTCAGATTTGGTGTGTTTATTTCGCTTCCATAACATCCTAAATCGGAATAACCCATATCATCAGCCAAAATCATAATAATATTTGGTTTTTCGGGCTTAATATTCTTATCTGCTTTTATTTTTGACTTCGTTTCCTTTGAGTAACAAGAAATTGAAATTAAAAGTGATAATAACAATGTAATTGTTGACCGTTTTAGAACATGCATATTATTTTTTATTTGTGTTCAATTCTACCAAATTTGCCCTCAAACAGATATTCATAAATGCAGCCGATGTCCATAATTGCGATCCGGAACCGGAAATTAAACCTGAGGGAAGTGGTACTTTTTCATGAAATGACCCAAATCCGCCCCATTCTGGGTTTTTATTTGGTTCTAATTTTGTTCCCATAGTTCTTGCAAGCAAGGCAGCATTGTAACCCGTATAATCTTTACCATCGGCAATTTCTTTGGCTATAAGAAAAAATGTGTCGCAAAATGGCCATGAGGCTTGATTGTGATCGCCTTTATTTTCCATAAAAGGAAACTGAAGAGGTGTACCAAATTCGGATGTAGGATAGTTATCAATCGCTTTTCTGGCTTCTTTACCTTCAACAATACCAAAAATAATTGCAAAAGCAGTTCCTAGATTGTGTTGGTTTGGCATTACTTTTCCGTTACGATCTTTGTAGTATGTGAAAGTGCCATCTGGCAACATTAATTCTTTTTTTATGGCAGCTTTTAGTGCTTCAGCTTTTTTAGTCCAGGATTTTGATTCTTCGGGTAAATTGCTTTTTTGGGCTGCATTAGCCAAAGATAATAATGCTTTGTAATAGAGACAATTAGTTGAAGTGCTTTTCAACAAAACGCAATCAGCTTGCGAATATCCTTTGGGATATGCACTGGATTGTATGTCATGAAATGTGTTTTGAGCTTTATACAGCCCATCGGTTTTATCAAACCATGGTGCATAAAGTTCATCAAAATTCTTTTTTCCATTGTTGTAAAACCAGTTCCAATCAGCCACTTCAGGATGAGATTTGAATAAATCATCAACAGCCCAAATCCACACCACATCATCTGTACGACGTGTTATGCTATTGCTTTTGTATGTAGCCATCACATCTTTTTTGTCTTCGGCAATTATTTCCCAGGGGGCATTAATTTCTTTAATAACTTCTTCCATAGAGACTTTATATCCCATTTTTGAGATAACAACCCTCGTTACCATGAGTGATTTCATCATTTCTTTAGGATATATAGCATTTAACCCCAAAATACCTGCATAAGAAATATCTCGTGTATAAACACGATCGGTGTAACGTCGTCCGGCTGCAAAATAAGTTCCATAATCATTAGTTATCAAGTTTAGCTCAACATCATGAAGGGCTATTTTCCACATTTTCTGAGTCAGTGGAGTTGCATCCTTTTTTAATTCAATACTGCATTTAGGAGTTACAGCCGGTAAATCTTCAGTTTTAAATGCTCCCAAGCCATCCGATAATGAATTTTCTGTTAATACTAAAGGAGGTTTATTATACACAAATTTAGGATTGTTTTTAGCAGACAGAAACGAAAAAAAACTTAAGCAAAAAAGGACAGTCAATGTAATTCTCATAATATTTTTCTGATTAAATAAATAACAATAATAAATACAAAGATATAGTTTCGTTGATAAAGTAGTATGTTCAAAATGCTTCATTTATAGAGTGATTTTGTTTCAATTTTAAAAAACAAACATCTAATTGAAACAAAACGACATGGTATTTGAGACTTTTTAGATTGGTATAAAATTATTATACACTTTATATTTGCAACATATAAAAATGAAAGATATGTGGAAATTAGTTAGAAAAGCATGTTGCATATTTGCTGCCCTTGCATTATTGCAAAGCTGTGTTACCGCAAACGACAAAATGGTTCATGTTACTTTGTTTTCGGACAATAAAAGTATTGAATCAACTATTCATATTGAGAAGGGTATGGATGGACAAAAGTATATTCGAATCTCACTTACAAACACTGGAAAGGAAATTGATAGAATTGACTCTATTGAAGTTGAAATTGAACCCGAAGTGTCGGTCAATAAAAATGCGCAACTAATGTATGGAGGAACTTGTATGGGGCGCACTCCTATAAAACAATCCACAATTTCGGACACCAAAAGTAAAAGTGGAACTTTTCTAATGATAAAACATAATGAGAAAAGTTATTCAAATATTGGAGTTCTTTCATGGAACACTTTTATGCCTTATATCCACTATATTAAAAATAGATTTGTAATTTCTGCAGATGGTGAAAATAAACCCATCAAACCAGGAGAAAGGATTGAATTCGAAAAAATAATACTTTCAAATGGTGAATCGTGGCAGGACTTAATGTTCAAATACGGCACAGAAATAGCGAAAGAGCATAGTATTCAATTAAAGGAACCCGTAAATCTTAAAGGATGGTCAACTTGGGACTATTACGGAAGAGTATATGATACAAAAGATGTTTATAAAAATATCGACAAACTCAAGTCAGTTCAAGTTGCCAATATCATTCAAATCGATGGTGGTTGGTGGACGGCTCGTGGCGACTATTTAAGTGTCCGAAAAAATTTGCAGGGTGGGATGAAAGCAATTGCGGATTATGCAAAATCAAAAGGATATAAGGCGGGCATTCATCTTGATGGTTTTAGAGGTGACAAAGACTCAGAATTGTTCAAAAATCATCCCGATTGGTTTTTGAAAGACCAGGATGGTGAAGTTATTTGTCAGTCCATAGACAAAGGAGATACTTTTATGCAATACATTTATTATGATTATTCCAATCCACAAGTATGCGAATATATGAAAAATGTATTACGAACGATTAAAAATGATTGGGGTTTCAGCTATTTCAAAATAGATTTTATGCGCTATGGTTTGCACGAAAGTATAATGGCTGAACATGGAAATAATTGTGGTTTAGGTAAAAAGGTAGTTACAAAAGTAAATTCATTTAATAACAGCATGACCAGTGTGGAAAGAACCAGAGCCGGATTATTAGCAATGCGTGATGGAATTGGTGATGCCTATTTTTTAGGTTGTTCGGCAATTTTTGGACCTACTTTTGGGATTGTTGATGGTCTTAGAACTGGAGCTGATATTTGTCCAACATTCAATTATTATGAAGCTTGTTCTTTGCAGAATATGGGTAATTTCTACCTCAATCAAACTGTTGTACAGGTTGATGCCGACTATTTAGTCGTGCGGAATAAAGACGATGAAGAACCAGAAAGAGCATGGGGTGAAAATAAGTTTGGTGGAAATACAACTTTTGACGAAGCCAAAATGTGGAGTGATTATGTCGGATTGTATGGCGGACCAAAAATAAGTAGCGATAACTTGCTCACTTTGCGCCCAGAAAGAAAGAAATTGATTGACAATGCTTTCGCGTATAAAACAGCTAAGCGCTTCATTCCTTTGGATATGTGGAATCATGCTAAAGACAAAAAAGATGCGTTTAATGTAATGCTTGCAGAAAACGAGGATGGTGTATATATATCCCTGTTCAATTGGGGCGAAACTGAAAAGAATTTTAATATTGACGGTTTTTTGAATGAGAAGATAATAGAACCAATAACTAAAAAAAGTATCATTATTAAAAATGGCAAGTTTGTAACTACTTTAAAAAGTCATAGTTCAATTATTTTAAAAGTCGAAAACTCAAGTTTCGATAAGCTTAGAAATAAACTTCAGCTAAACTAATCACTTCTTCGACTACCAAAGCCTAATAAATAGATTTTTGATCACAATGTTAATATTGAGGGATTAAATTTGGTGATTTCAATAAATAAAACGATATTTGTTTCAATTAAAAGTATCTAAAAATTTAATGAAATTTGTTTCGATGAATAAATTACTCACTATATTTATCTTTATTTTTTATTTTTCATTATTTCAAGTAATAAGTGAAAATAAATTATCCTTTAAAAAAATAGATAATAAAGAAGGATTGTCTCAAAATG
>JBAWXL010000334.1:0-4261 GCA_037144095.1 Bacteroidota bacterium | reverse complement strand
ATTCTTCTTTTGAAGCTTTTCTGTTTACCATTGCCTACAATACCACGATTAGTCTGCTGCGTAAACGGACCAATGAAAAAAAATACCTTGAACACTTAAAATCATTGCAACAAGCTGATAATTCGCCGGATTTAATTGATGAAATAAACTTTATCGAATTAAATGGTCGGGTACAATCGTTGCTAAACGAACTAACTCCGCGCCAGAAAGAGATATTTCATTTAAGCCGTGAAGAAGGATTAACGCATGATGAAATTGCAAATAAACTGGAGATTTCAGTTAACACGGTAAAAAAACACATGGGCAACACGCTTACTTTCTTAAGAACGCAAATTAATAGCAATCTGACAATCAATGTATTGTTTGCCTATTTGTTTCTTTATTAAAATAAATCACTTTTCGCATACTCCCTTCAGCCTACTTAAGCGTATACCTTTTTGAAAATACCATTAAGGAGAGTTATTGCAAAGTTTCGTTAGTTAGATTTGATTACAGAGTGCCTCCCGGCTTTCCGGGAGGCATAATCACCCGGAATAAAATGAAAAAAGAATTACTTATAAAGTATTTAAACAACAAGTGTACAGAAACTGAACTAATTGATGTACTCAGGTGGATTAATGCTGATGCATTAAATGAAGATGGTACGAAGTGGATTTTTGAGGATTGGAACTCCTGGAAGGAAACTGGCACTTTGGAAGATAATGAAAAATTCACAGCCATTTTTGATAAAATTCAGGAAGAAATAAACAACACTCAGGAAAAAAGTAGAGTTGCAAGCAAAACTTTTACACTGTCTGCCGTTACTCTCTGGCTTACAAGAGCAGCAGCAGTTCTCTTAATTCCTGTACTTACCTTTTTATTTTATACACTTTCTGAAAATAGAAGTTTAACTGGTCAATACGCCAACCATGTTGTTGATTCTCTTGAGGTTATTGCACCTATGGGTTCCAGAACAGTAGTTCAGCTATCCGATGGTTCTGTAGTTCAATTAAACTATGGCAGTAAAATTAAATATCCGCAGTTTTTTTCAGGTGACACACGAAACGTTACTCTTACCGGTGAAGGTTTTTTTAAAGTTGCTCATAATCCTGAAAAACCATTTATTGTTAAAGCCGGAAATCTAAATATTAAGACGGTGGGGACTACTTTCAATATTATGGCATATGCTGACAATGACATTATTGAAACTACATTAGTTGAAGGGAAAGTACTCCTTGATCAAATGACACCGGATGGAAATATCAAAACCATAGGCTCTATGATTCCGGGTCAACATGTAAACTTCAATTTAAAAACCACTAAGATTCAAAGTACACAAGGGAAAGTTGAAAAGTACGTTTCCTGGACCGTTGGCAAACTGATTTTCGAAGATACTCCCATGTCTCAGGTTACAGAAAGGTTAAGCCGGATGTTTAATGTTGATTTCCAGGTTAACGATGAACTAAATGACTATATCTATACAGTCACTCTTGAAGATGAATCCCTCTCCCAGATTCTTGATCTGATGACAATTGCAACTCCGGTAGTTTATAAAATGCTTCCCCGCAAAAAATTACCGGATGGTTCGTACTCAAAACAAAAAATAACAATAGATAAACGAAAATAAAACTTAACCTAAACTTAGAAAAACGATGAGCCTATGAACTAAACAAGCAAAAAAACTACAGGGAAATGCGTCAACACTTCCCTGCAGAGATTAAAATTCATGCCTGTAGTTACATACAGGCCATTTATTAACTAATCAATACAAAAGTATGAAAAAAAATCACTACTGAACGAGGAAAAAATAAGATAGGGGTTACTCCCCGAAGGTTTGGCCCCATGTTGTAAGTTTGTTTTGCGAAAAAACTACAACATGAGCAAAAATACAGAAATAAAGTTTGTCGGACAGCCGATTTTTAAACAAGTGATAAGTTTGTTTGACAGCATCAGTTTGATCAGTATAGTTAAGAAACACAATGCTGACTATTACTATAAAGCCTTTAAGGCAAAAACGCAGTTAATCACGGTTCTCTTTGGCATATTTAGTCGATGCGATTCGATGACCGAAATCTGCGAAGGATTGCGGGCTATGGGCGGAAAGTTGAACCATTTGGGGCTTGAAAGAGCTCCGGCCAAGAGTACGGCCAGCGATGGGATGCGCAATCGTGACAACAAGTTCTTTGAAGATGTTTATTTTAGGTTGGTACACCACTATCAAAGTTTTTTGTCGGACAGCCGGACTTTTGGCCTCACCTTTAAAGAAGTATTGCTGATCGATTCCACCACAATTCGTTTGTTCAGTGATATTCTAAAAGGAGTTGGACGCAATCCCAAGAACGATGGCAAAAAGAAAGGCGGGCTAAAGGTTCACATGCTCATCGATGCAGTACAGTCGGTTGGACGGTTTATTAAAATAACCGAAGCCAAAGTGCACGACAAAAACTTTTTGAAGGAACTGGAACTAATCTCGTACAGTATGGTTGTTTTCGACCGGGCCTATAACTATTACCATCAGTTTGCTTTGTGGACAAGCAAATCGGTCTTTTTTGTAACCCGAATTAAGAAAAATGCCCTTTATACGGTCGTTAAAGTGCTGCAGGAAGATCAAAAGCAGAAAGGGAGGGCAATGGTACTTCGGGAAGAGATCATAGAAATTGAGTACTCACCAGAAGATGAAAACGGCAAAAAACAAACAAAGCAGAAGAAAACCCTTTGTCTGAAAAAAGTATGCTATCAGGATGAAAAGAACCGGTATTACGAGTTTATCTCCAATAGCATGGACAGTACGGCCGAAGAAATAGCGTTCTTATACAAAAAGCGGTGGGGCATCGAGCTGCTGTTCAAGAAAATGAAGCAGAACTTCCAGCTCCATTACTTTTACGGGGAAAATGAAAATGCCATCCGCACACAGGTTTGGTGTACCTTGATTGCACAACTGCTAATGACAGTCATCCAAAAGATGGCACAAACAAAAAAGGCATTTTCGGTTGTGGCTTCATTGGTAAGGATACACCTTATCAGTCTGCTTGATGTATTCGAATTGCTTCGAAGTACAAAACGAGAATACTTGAAACAAAGAGGATCTCCCGGTTCAAATCAGCAAACCAGTTTTGCTTTTTAACAGGGGTGACTTTTGAAATATAAATTTTAATAGTTGATTATCATGCAATTAAACATCAATAATCTCGGAGTTGCATGTTAGTCGGATAATAGTGCTTCTAAATATATTTTTAAATCTTGTACAGCTCAAAAACCCTCCCTTTCGGGGAGGGTTTGGGTGGGGCTTTTAAAACAAACAACATTATGAAATCAGATATCATATTAGCAGGAGTTGGCGGACAGGGAATTTTATCCATTGCCACCGTATTGGGTGAAGCTGCCCTGGCAGGGAATCTTTACATCAAGCAGGCTGAAACACATGGGATGAGCCAGCGGGGCGGTGCGGTATATTCACATATGCGCATTTCAGATCAGCCTATTTTTTCAGATTTAATACCCGGGGGTTCAGCCGATTTAATTCTTTCAGTAGAACCCATGGAATCGCTTCGTTATCTTCCGTATTTATCTGAAACGGGCTATCTGGTCACCAACATTACTCCGTTTGTGAATATTCCGGAATATCCGGATATTGATCAGTTGATGGGAGAAATACGAAAATTACCCCGTTTTATCGCTATTGATGCCGATGCTATTGCTAAAGAAGTTGGAAGTTCACGAGCTTCAAACATGGTCATGCTGGGTGCTGCTTCACCGTTTATCGACATTGATTTCTCCCGGATCGAAAATGGAATCCGTACCATTTTTGCCCGAAAAGGAGAAGAGGTGGTCCGGATGAATCTTGATGCATTGCATCGTGGAAGGGCGTTTGCTGAAGCAAACAGATAAAGCAAAAAAGGAAAATTGAAAGAGGAAAAAGAAAATAATTAGCACCAAATCTCAAGATTAATCTTCTGAAAATTAAAAAGAAAGGATTCTATTTCTTTTGAGTTCAACAGGCAATTCAGTAGTTTTGAATAACTCAGACCTCTGCAATTTATGAAGAAAGTAAAAATCATTGGATTTAGCCTGTTTATTATTCCCATTCTGATTTCAATCGGGTTTAAAAACCATGACAATTCGTTTAAAAATCTGGAAATAAAGATTGACAGTCTGAGAGTGAAATACAATATTCCGGCCATTGCCTATGGAATTATCCGGACTGATTCTGTTTTGGTTGAGCATGTTACCGGATTCCGGAATATTGAAACCAAAGAAAAAGCCAGCCCCAACGATTTGTTTC
>JBAWXL010000333.1:0-4284 GCA_037144095.1 Bacteroidota bacterium | reverse complement strand
CAGAAATTGAAAAATTATAATTTGATTTATTTGCTTTTAAATATTCATCCAGTACTATTACATCATTTGGGGTATTTACAGGAAAAGTAATACCACTAAAGCCCAGATTTTGGAGAAAGGAAATTCTTTCGGGAATAGCATATTGCTTTAATTCAAAATCATACACATAAAGTGGCGCTTTATTTTGAGCAGTATTTTTATTAGTCATAAAAAATAAAACCACCAGAAGTATGCATGTTTTTTTTACCATATCTATTTTTGTAATTTTTTTTGTTATAGTGGATTATTAGAAAATAAATTTAAACTTAAGACTAGATTATTAAGAAAATAATTGATTAAATTGTTCACAAATATGACACAACTAATGCATATAATTTATAATATACAATTTCAAAAATGATACAATTATGAAGAATCAAGCCGAATTTGATTACTTAAAATATTTCATTAAAAGTGAGGTTAATGATTCATGGGGTATTAATGTAACAACAGCAGGATTTGAATGTATGAAAACAAGAGACGATGACCCTAATTTTGCAAAACATCCATCTAAATACAGATTTAAATCAAGTCAGGGAAGGGTTTTAAATGAATTTCAAATTTTATATATTGTTGAAGGGCGAGGAGTTTTTAAATCAACCTCATGTAATACTACTCAAATACAAGCCGGTACAATGTTTCTGATTTTTCCGGGTGAATGGCACAGTTATTATCCAGACCCAAAAGTAGGATGGAAAAGTTATTGGATTGGATTTGAAGGGCTAATTATGGAGGAACGACTTAAAGCTGATTACTTTTCAAAAAAAGAATGTGTTTGTCATATAGGAATAAGCGAAACTATCACAAACCTATACAAGGAGATATTAAACATTGCCTCAATTGATAAATTGGGTTCTCAAAATTTGATATCAAGTATTGCATTGCATATTTTAGGTTACTTTTTTTATAAAAAATTAAACCACATTGAAAATAGCAATACAACAATCATTGATAAGCTAAATAAATCACGCATAATTATGCGAGAAAATCTTGCTGATAAAATAATATTTGAAGATCTGGCAAAAGAATTGGGAGTAGGATATTCTTGGTTTAGAAGAATGTTTAAGAAATATGAAGGTATTAGTCCTGCGCAGTATTTAATTCAACTCAGGATAATAAAAATCAGGGAATTACTTACAACCTCCAATTTGTCAATTTCTGAAATAGCTTACCAAATTGGTCTTGAAAGTAAAAGTCAACTTTCCACTTTCTTTAAAAAATACGAAGGTATCAGCCCATCTGAATTCCGTAAGATTAACTAGTCCTGACATGATTTAAAAGTCACACAGATTTTTCGCAGTTCCTTTCACTAAAAAACTGTGTGACTTAATCTATCAACTCAGGTATGAGAACACGTGCATCATAATATTGACAGCGACTTTTTAAGGGCTCCAAAGCAGGGTTAAAATCTGGATGCCAGGGATATGGAGTTTCTGTTTTTATTAATAGTGGCGGAAAGTAACGGCAGCCAAACTTTGTAATTTTTGCCTGTGCTGCTTCCATCAGCAAACGGTATAAGTTGAATTTCAATTGGCGAACCGGCCTTGGCATTGGCGGTATTACGGCTTATTACAGCGTTTAAATGAAAAGTTTGGGCATTAGACCAATTCTTTACCATTTCTGGAGCAGGCTCCGGTTTAATTCCAAGTAAGGCAAGGTCCAGACTGCCTATTGCTATTGAACCTATTGTTAAGTCTGTCCCAAGCAAAGCTTCATCTGCAGCTAATACAAGCGGGCCATACATAAAAGCAACCTTTCCCTCGTTCAAATGGTCACCCACAATCACTTTCGGCTCCAGCTTGAAATTCAATTCTACCTTGTCACCCTTTACCCAACTGCGTTTTATCACGGCATAGCCATTAGCACCAACCTTTGTCTCTAGCTTTTTACCGTTGAGTTTTACAGAGGATTCATTACACCATGCAGGAATACGCACCTTGAAGGCAAACGGACTTGAAGATGTAGCGTCCACAGAAATAACTATTTTGCCATCCGCAGGATATTTTGTTTTGGTAGTAAGTCTCACTTGCTTACCATTTTTCAGTGTTAACTTGGCAGTTCCTGCTTCGTAGAGATTAAGCACCACACCATCAGCATCAACGCTGGATGTAAAGGTCGGAATCAACGCAACCGCACGCGGGCCACTGGATAGGCAGCAATGGCCAGTGAGCTGTGAACTATAAGGTTTCTTGCCTTCCAAAGGTACATAATAACACCAAGCAGCACCATCTGGCTGTTGTGCGCCAAATAACTGATTAAGCACCACGTGCTCAAGCTGCTCGGCAAAACGTGCTTCGCCCGTGAGTCGTAAGAGTTGCGCATTAAACTGAAGCCATGTAGTGGTGACGCAGGTTTCGCCGGGGCTGCCAACATTTGGCAAATCAAAGTCTTCGTGAAAATGCTCACCACTACTTGCTGCACCAGTGAGGTAAAGTCGATGGTTTACTATATCCTGCCAAGCATTGCGGCAGGCTTCTAGCAACTTGGGTTCACCCGTTGTGCGATACAATTCTAGAACACCATTAAGGCAGGAGAGCATTTCGTAGGCCTTGCCGTTGCCAACTTTGTATACGGGCTGTTGATTCAGCAGGCGGGAGATAATATGTGGACCAGTTGGCGTTTCCCAAGCTTGCAAGAGGTAGTTGCAAAACTTCAAATAGCGGGGTTCACCCGTCAATCGGTATAGCAGCACCATTGGCTCCATAACACTGCCTGGTGCCATGCCTGCATGCTGACCAGCCTTGTTGATATCCAGTTTGCCAGGTTCCTCACCAAAGGTCCTACAGAGCAGGTCTGCCATTTTTCGGCAAGCTGGCAAAGCTTCCATGTTACCAGTATAGCGCATATAAGTTACCAAACCGATGATGTTATACTTATGTGCCCAAACATCCCATTCCGACCAGCGAGACCATGGTTTCCCTTCAAGGCTATAGGTTCCTAGATACCCATCTGCTTCCTGGCATTTGACCAGTTCGGTGACGGTGTAATCGAGTTTTTTGCGTAATTCCTGATCACCAGTATTGACCCAGGCTAAAGTGGCAGCGTGCAGCCATTTACCCACATGTTCCCCTTCCCATGATTGCCTTCCCGGCCGTTGACGATAACCTTCCAACAAACGTGCCGGATCAATCTTCACTAACCGATTCTTCTCATTGGCATCAATGCGTGAACCTATCCATCCTTTCAACTGGTTGCGATCAGGTTGCTGAAAGGCTTGCCGATCAACAATAACACCAGGAACCTTTTCTGGTATTGGTTTCACGGAGCTTGCAAACAGAGTAAGCACCAATGTGCTGCACAAAAAAATCATAACAATTCTTTTCATTTTGTTAAGTTGTAATGTTAAATGGGTCCATTTTGTAGAAAAAATTATGGTGTGTAACTAAAATTTTATGTAAATCTCCATTTCTCTACCAGCTGACTGATATTCAATTTAAGGCTATTCGGGTTCAGTTTGAAACATTCCCTTATTGTTCAACTTCATTTTTACAATTGAAACTTTTTGCCAATGCTCGTCTTGATCGGGGTAACACCAAATTGTAGCATAAATGTCCTTATTTGGGCCTTCGAAATAGCCGTTATGTCCACCGTATCGTAAAGCACAATATCGATTTCCATACGGTCCATAAATATTGGTAGACGAGGCAATCATGCTGTCATAACTTATTTTTCCATCGCTATGTACGTTCCACTCCGCGGAAGTAAGATAGTAGATTCCTTTGTATTTAAAGAGGTGCACTCCCTCATATCCAACTTGCGGATAATTTGCAGGCGATAATTCTCTAAAAGGCTCGGCTGTAGCAGTCATATCATCTTTTAAACGGGCAATTTGGCCACCATGTTTTAAGGTATAAACAGAACCATCATCGTCGAAAAAAAGATTCGAATCGAATCCATCAGTTACTGGCTTTTCAGGAGATACTTCGTGGTAAGGTCCTTCAGGTTTATCAGCCCAAAGCAACCCAATGCCATGAGTATGTATTTTATTGCTGTGGTTAACAGAATAGTTTATCCAGTATTTCCCCTTATTATATTTTATTTCGGGAGCAAAAATGCCACGTGCCGGTCCTCGTCCTCCAAAAGTTCCAAAATCTTTATTCCAGGTGCCATCTTTGTCAAAAGTCCATACAAAGCCAAGTGTTTTCCAGTTTTTTAAATCAGTCGAACGAAATACCTGAATACCTGGCGAAATAAGCCAATAATTGGGATTTGGTTTTAGAAACGTATCGTCGCCGGTAGTTCCGG
>JBAWXL010000332.1:0-4287 GCA_037144095.1 Bacteroidota bacterium | reverse complement strand
GAATGTAATTTTTAATTAAACCTGTATCCAAAGGGATACGCAAAATATCATTTTAATGAAAACAATTAATGTTATTTTAAGAGTAATCGTTGCGTGCTTTTACTGCTCGCTGGGTTACATGCTATTCAATTTCTCACTGGCTTGGAAGTTGGCACTTATAAGCTTTATACTTCTTTTGGTTGGTATTGGAATCAGGATGAAACAACGTAACAAAATCTACCATGATTAACGAGATTAAAACACTTATCGAAAGCGTGAAGGCTGCAAACAAACCTCTCTATCCTGTAGAGTACGAGGAAAATAAAATGATGAACCTCAAAGCAGATGAAAAGACTCTGGATTCAGCATTTTCCTACATTGAGGAATTTACTCAAGGAACTTATGAGCGCTCAAAATATGTTCCTCAAAAAACTACTCAAGTGCAAATTTACTTCTGCAGGTTCGGAGAGTTTCAAACAACAGCCGTAGAACGTGAAGCCATACGCTCTCAGATTGAAAGTGAAATCATTTTCCCATTCATGCAGAAATACAACGAGTGTGGAACGTTTGACCGCGTGGATAGCTGGAAGTTCTACACACCTCTCCCCCGCTTCGATGCTAACGAGATTTCAATCATGCTCCAATTCAACTGCAAACAAAACTATTAATCATGTGGATATCTAAAGAAATAATTCAGGTAGCTCTTTATGTGGCTGTTTTTGTAGTTGGGATAATAATTGGATTCTCCGTAGCTAATCGAATCAATAGAATGGACCATGAACATTAATACAGGAGTACCAAAATTCAGAAATCCACCACCGCCTCCACCTAGGAAGTTGGTAAAAATCGACGTGAAAGCCGGAAACATGACTTTCGGTCAACGTATTGAGCTTGGAAAAATAATGGCCAGTGAAGCGGATGAGGTTGGGAAGTTTGAAAAAGTATTCCAATGCCTTCATGAGTTCACGCCAAAAGAAAAAGACTACCTGTCATTGGTTGATTATTTTAAAGAAATAGTTACCGGCTTAAAGTTTTGGATTGATACTGAAGCAACGATGTTAGTTTACGAACCAACACCCGAAGAGAAAAGAGCCGGAGTGAAAGAACTCATGCAAAACATTGGTGAATTTGGAACTATCAAGGCATTGGCCAAAGCATACAGCATTGACCCTGACGAAGTTTTAAAGTGGAAATATGCAAAGGTATTCGGAATCCTCTACACTGACTTAGAAGAAAGCAAATTTCAAACGAGGTACAACAAAGTAATTGAAGATAAATTCAAGCGATCATGACAGTTCAAGAAATTCTATACGAAGAGCTTGAAATCTTAGAGAATGAGATTTTTGAAAGGCACGAACAATCCGGACAAGTTGCTTCAGGAAAAACAAGAGCCTCGTTCAGAATTCAAGCCAGCGAAACAAAAGGGACACTAACCGGTGCAAAGTATGTCGGAGTACTTGAGAGGGGAAGAAAGCCCGGGGGAGTTCCCAAAGATTTCATTGAGATAATTCAGAAGTGGGCAACCGCAAAAGGAATATCTTTTTCCAGTGAAAAGCAATTCAACCTTTGGGCAAACGGTGTGAAGTGGAAAATCATAAGAGAGGGAACAAAGCTCTATCGAAGCGGGCAAAAACAAGACATCTTCGATACGCCGATTGAGAACTTCAACAAACGGCTACCAATCAGAATAATGAACTATTACGAATCAGAATTAATCAACGACATATTCAATTTTTAAACCATGGTAATCACTCAACATCCTACTGAACTGCATACGGCTTTTAATCCTTGCATTATCAAAGTAACCAAAGGCGCTGAAACGAAAGCAAAAATCTTTGTTTCTTTCGGAATTCACACAGTCCTACCTGCTACATACGTCACTGTAGAGCGTGAATACTTCAACAATGAAGCGTACTTTGACATTCAAAGAATTTTGCGCAATGGGATAGGTTCAGGCATTACAGCTATAGCAGGTTCTCCGTGTTGGATTGATAAACAATTCTTTGTTGAGTACACCGTATTTGATAACCTGAACGCCTTGGTTTATTCTGCAACCGCTATCAATGCCGTTGCTCAGGTACAGGAAACATCAAATCTAACAGATAAGCGCGGTCACTTTATGACACGATTTGATGTGTTGAAAAGATATTCAAGTTATCCGCTTGAGATAACTGTTTTCTCTTTCCGCACTGGTGATACATATATCCGCTTTGATGGGGATGCTTTTGCTCAAGTAAATGCCAATATCTTTATACTTCCAGTTTCAGAAACTCACTACTCAGTAGAAATTGGTAATCAAAATTATGATTCATATATAAGGGACAATCAAGGTAGAGTAATTTCAGATAACTTAGGAAATGGCATTCAATGGACTGATGTTGATTCAGACTACAAACAATTTATTTTGCCAATTGATAACCCAATCATGCCCGAAAATCCTTTCTATGTCAAGTGGGAAAACAGACAAGGTGGTTTTGATTATTGGATGTTTTCCTATCGCCAATACTTCAACAGTTCAGTTACCAATATCAAAACAATAAAACCTGTAGTAACTGACCAACAAACGGCAAAGGGATTCACAGAACTATTGTCGGTGGAGGGAGTTGAGAAAGTGAAAGTTGGAGCACAAGGACTGAATAAAAATGAGTACGGTTGTATCAGCAAATTGATTTACTCACCACAAATTGAATGGTTCAATGAAGCTACTCAAGGATGGCAAACGCTAATCATTGACAAGGGGGAGAATGAAAATGATACCCACAATATTTTGAATGAATTGGAATTCACATTCATACTTCCAACACCACAAGTACAATTTTAATGACTGCATACGAACTCATAACAGCAATAGACCCCGCGACAATTGATATTCTTTTGTCAACAGGTTACCTCAGACCAATGACGTTGAGGGATGTTGCTATATATGAATTCTATGTCAATGAACGAAGACTAGTAACGTGCATGCAAGCCCGTACAAACACAGCAGAGAACTTCTGTACAAGCGAGGAAACAATAAGTCGAATAATTAAAAAAATGAAGTAATGTATAAGCTATATATTGAAGACCTGAACGGCAACTGGAAGCTTGCAGATATGGGCGATGACAAACCGGCAATGAATTATCAAGTAAATGATATTGCCGAACTGAAAGATAGACAGGCTAGTTATTCTCAGGCTTTGAAAATTCCAATGACAAAAAACAATTGCGCTATATTTGGATTCTCAGATACCTTTGATGTGGTGACTGAATTTCCATATCAGAAACACAATTGTAGGTTATTATCTAACGATTATATTATTGCTGGTGTAGGCACTTTTTTAATTATCGACAAAGTAAATCAGTTTTTTGAGGTTCAGATATTGAGCGGTAATGCTGACTTTTTCAATCAGTTATCTGAAAAGAAAATGACTGAGTTGGATTTGGGCTATGTCGTTTATGGTGCTGATGGCATTGATAACTATTCGTTTGCTAATGGTGATTTCTACAGATACTGCTTATGCACAACCGTAAAAGGGGGCTATCACTATGTTTCTCATATTGAGACTGAATCTTATCCATTCGTTTACCTACTGAATGCTTTTGAGCAAATAATGATTCAGAACGGATATACGCTTGAATCAAATATCGTAGAGCCTGCAGCCGGAAAGTACGCGGTTTCGTTGTGCAGCATGAATTCAAACGGTGAGTATTTCACTGAATTCAACGCTCAAGCTGGAACTCATAGCGTGCTAAATATACAGCGAGCTTTAGACAGTCCATATTATTTCCCTCTTCCTGTTTCGATAAGCGGGCAAGGAAGTTTGGTTGCAGTTCCTGGCACTGGATGCAAATACAAAGCCAGAGAAACAGGAAATGTAACCATCGGAATAGGCATTGACGCTTTTACTTCTACTTCTAAAGTGGGAAATGTGACCGTACTGGCTAAGAATCTGACTCAGGACGTGGAATATATTCTCTACAATAGCCTTAATTCTCCATTTTTATTCGAGGGAGATAAGGTTATACCTGTAAATAAGTGGGATGAAATTCAAGTGGTATTATATGCGTATACCTTAGATAACAATTGTAGCTATCAAACAGGTTCGGATGGTGATACAGGTCAACCAATAATGACAGACTATCCAGTGACCGACTGGCACATTGATTTAAAATGTGATGTGTACTTCAAAGACATTGATTATCCATTAGTGCCAGTGGGTGAAAAGCTATATTTAGCTGACAACATAGGATTTGATACACAGCTTGATTTTGCAAAGGCAGTGGCTCAACTATTTGGATTGACATTTATAATTGACAATGCAACAAAGG
>JBAWXL010000331.1:0-4288 GCA_037144095.1 Bacteroidota bacterium | reverse complement strand
CATTTGCAAATTGAATTGAATAAAAGGGATAGAATTGGAAATGAATTCTTATTAAAAATGCCTTGGCTGAATCCTTACTTGCATCAAATTCCACTGAGTATTTCCATCCCTGAAGGGGTTAAAGAAGTAGTCTGGAAAGGTGAAAAAATTCAGGTGAAAAATGGACATGTTCAGCTTTCGTGGTAATTATTATCAATAATATTTTTCATAAAACGACAAAAATATCAATAGCAGTACTATTACTTTTAAATCTAATAATATGAATATCGAGAACATAAAAAATAACTTTTATAAGTGGGAATTATTGGGTCTGCTGTATGTGGCATTTGTTTGTCAGCAAGCAGACAGACAACTTTTTAATGTACTCTTGCCATTGATGAAAGCAGATTTGGGCTTCAGCGATAAGCAAATGGGATTGATTGCCACAGTTTTATTTTGGTCCTATGGCTGTTTGGTGCCTTTTGCTGGCATGATGGGTGATATTTTTAGTCGTAAAAAAATAATTGTTTACAGTTTATTTTTCTGGAGCTTATGTGCGATGCTTACGGGTTTTGGGGTTTCATTTATCTTCTTCATAATCGTTTGGGGTATTTTGACAGGCGGCAGCGAATCCTTTTTCCCTCCTAATGCATCTGCCGAAATTAGTTTATTTCACATAAAAACCAGAGGAATTGCTTTGGCAATTTATCAATCAGGACTGTATTTAGGCATAATAGGAAGCGGTTTTATTGCCGGTTATCTGGGCGAACATTATGGTTGGAGAATGCCTTATTATTTATTTGGCGGGTTTGGGGTTATTTGGGCTATCGTATTAATGTTCCGAATGAAAAAGAAACCGATTGAAATTAAATCCGCTCAGAAAGAAGTTGAAAAAGTAGCAGTTTCAGTGGCAATTAAATATGTTTTGAAAAAACCTGCCTTTTGGTGTTTGGCAATGGCCTTTTCGGGGATGGTATTTGTAAATGCAGGTTACATGACCTGGATGCCAACTTATTTATATGAGAAATTCCATTTATCACTTTCTAATGCAGGTTTTTCATCTGTTTTCTACCATTATTTAGCTGCTTTTGTGGGGGTATTAATTGGTGGATGGTGGTCAGATAGATGGATGAAAAAACGAAAATCAGCCCGGTTTTTAGTACAAGCCATTGGTTTATTATTAGGCGCACCATTCATTTACATGATTGGAGCGTCTTCCGAATTGTTCATGATTTATCTGGCACTTACCGTTTTCGGACTCTTCAGAGGCATTTACGATTCAGGCATATATTCTTCACTATACGAAATAATCGAACCACGTTATCGCTCTACTGCTACAGGACTTATTTTGATGTTTGCCTTTATTACCGGAGGACTTTCGCCATACATTATGGGCGTATTAAAACCGACGTTAGGTATAGCAAACTGTATTTCACTTATTTCGTTGGTATATGTGTTTGGTGCAATAGCATTATTTGTAGGAGTAAATTTTTTGAAAAGAGATCAGTATATAGAAAAATCAGTATAAAATATAAACAGAATATGAGCACAAAAGAAAGATTAAATTTAGCAGGTCATAAAGCATTGATTACCGGTTCAAGTCAGGGAATTGGAGCTGCAGTAGCATTGTCGCTAGCTGAATTTGGTGCCGATGTAGTTATACATTGCCGGGGTGAAGTAGAAAAAGCTAATGCAGTAGCTGAAAAAGCAAGGGCATACGGTGTAAAAGCTGAAGTAATAGTTTGTGATTTAACTGCAAGTAATGCACACGAACAATTGTATAAATTAGCCACCGAAGCAATAGGTAATATTGATATTTTGATTTTGAATGCGGCTTTACAAATTCGCAAGAAATGGTATGAAATAACCTCAGAAGAGTTTAACAAACAAATTCAGGTTACATTTAAAAATAATCTGTTTTCGATACAGCTTTTTTCAAAATATATGATCGAAAATGGCTGGGGAAGAATCATTACCATGGGAAGTGTAAATCAACATAAACCGCATGTAGATATGTTGGTATATGCGGCTTGCAAAAGTGCTCAGGAGAATATGGTTCGGAATTTGGCGAAACAAATTGGAAGCAAAGGAGTAACAATTAATAATATAGAAGTTGGAGTTGTGGATACGGCACAAAATACAGCTGTATTAGAAAATCCAGAATACATGAAATTGGTATTGAGCCGAATTCCAATTGAATATATTGCTCTTCCACAGGATATTGCGCCCTTGATAAATCTGCTTTGTTCGGATGCCGGCAGGTATTTTTGTGGTGCTAATATCCCGGTTGATGGAGGTATGAGTATTCTTTAAATTATAGTTAATCAATATAAAAAAAATAAAATTATGAGTGTAGATCAATACAAAAAAGAAGTAGGCATGATGAATCTGGAGAATCTAATTGCCTCACGTGAAGGAATATCAACGGTTATATTTCCAATTCCGGATAAAGAATTGTTAAGTCGCTTTGAGCAACTTTATTTAGGTGCAGTAAACGATGTTTTGCGTGAATTTTGTCTGTTAGATCAGGCGTTACCCGGAAGGATAAAATCTTTAAGAGAATATCAAACTGTTGCAGGTTTTGCATTTACTGTAAAAAGTGCACCAAACGTGAAAGTTCAGGGTGAAATGGAATTTCGTGTGAAAATGTTGGACGAAATGAAGGAAGATGATTTTGTGGTTTGGGATACAAGTCGTGATCAACATGCAACTTTATGGGGTGGTGTAATGACAGCCACTGCCAAAGGGAAAAAAATGAAAGCTGCCTGTATCGATGGTGGAATCAGAGATACACATCAAATTTTGGAAGCCGATTTTCCATTGTTTTATGAATATCGTATTTCAAACGGCAGCTTAGGACGATGTTTAATAACTCATTATCAGATACCTATTAAAATTGGTGACACAACCATTAAACCAGGTGATATTGTATTAGGCGATGTGGATGGTGTGTTGGTTGTTCCAAGAGATATTGCTTATGATGTATTAATGCGGGCTGAGGAAATCAAAGAAAACGAAAAGGTCATTTTTGGTTGGGTTCATGATGGGCAATCAAGTAAAGAAATTTCGGATAAAGGAGGGTATTTTTGATTGATATTTTGAAATTATTTAAGAGATTAATTGAGTACTAAAATTTGTTTTTAGTCCCTTTTATATATTGATATGGATAGCATAAGGCGTTGTACTAATGCTATCCATTTTTCATGTTATATGCAAAACTTTAAATCTATGTTTAGAACATCAATACTTATTCTTTTCTATTTTCTTACCATTCAGCTTTTTAGTCAATCTGCACTACCACAACTTGGGAAAAATACCAATGAGGAAGTCATTACTGCAATGACACCTGAAGAAAAAGTTTCGATGGTAATGGGACTTGGATTAGAAGATGAAGCACAGGCAGTTTTATCAAAAATTGCTCCCGGTGTTCAGGGTGTAACTTTTGCAATCCCTCGTCTGGGAATTCCATCTGTTATTTTCTGTGATGGTCCTGCCGGAACACGATTAATGAATATAAAAGGTACTGATAAAACTTTTTTTACCGCTTTTCCGGTGGCAACTGCTATGGCTGCAACCTGGAATGTTGAATTAGAACAGCAACTAGCCAAAGAAATGGCAACGGAAGCTTTGGGTTACAACATTGACCTTCAATTAGCCCCATCAATGAATATCCAACGTAACCCGTTAAATGGTCGTAACTTTGAATATTTTTCTGAAGACCCTTATCTCTCCGGAAAATTGGGTGCTGCTTTTGTAGTTGGAATGCAATCCATGGGTTTAGGAACTTCTGTCAAGCATTTTATTGCCAACAATCAAGAAACCAACCGCAGTATATGTAATTCGGTGGTGAGTCAAAGAGCTCTAAGGGAGATTTATTTGCGAGGTTTCGAAATTTCCATCAAAGAAGGAAAACCCTGGACTGTGATGACTTCGTACAACAAAGTAAACGGTCTTTTTACGGCTCAAAATTCGGAACTTTTACAAACCATTCTTCGAAATGAATGGAAGTTCGATGGAATGGTGATGACAGATTGGTGGAGTGGCGATGATGCAGTAGCCCAAATGAATGCAGGTAACGAAATGATAATGCCCGGTAGTGTGAAACGTGGTGGAATCATGTGGCGAGATGAATTACTCAAAGCGTTGAAAAATAAAACATTGGATGAGAAAATATTAGATAGAAATATTGTTCAGATTTTAAATCTAATTCAGAAAACAAATCATTTCAAGAATAATTTCCCGACTTCAAAACCCAATGCTGAAGCCAATGCCAATTTTGCTAGAGTAGCAGCATCAGAAGCAATGGTAT
>JBAWXL010000330.1:0-4289 GCA_037144095.1 Bacteroidota bacterium | reverse complement strand
CAGTCCACCTTAGTGTGTTGCCAATTGCTGTTCCTTTGGGCAAATTGCCGCTTTCTTTCGCGTAAAGCGCATAGGGTACCGATGCAAACTGACTTGTTCCAACTAGCGTCCAGGCGGTTCCCCCTGTCGGGTCTATTTCTACCTGGAAATAATAAATATTGCTACCCCAGCTAATAGTATCGAAACTTCCGGTTACCACCAAGCCTTGTCCAATTTTTAAGGCGAACAGCCCGAAAGCATCGGTGGTTACGGCATGGGTTTCAACATAAACGGCTGTTCCGGCGGCGCTGCCCCTAAGAATGCTTATTTGTAGTGAAACATTTTGGTTGGCAATCACAGTCCCACTGTTGTCGCGGGCTACTCCCTGATAATTGATTGCCTGAGGAGTCTGTGCATACAGTGTTGCACTAAGCAAGAGTATGCTGATAATGAATGAATAGATGTGTTTCATGGTGTTGATTTGTTTTTGATTAATGAATGTTATTTATTTGATTTTATCTGTGATTTAAGTTCGTCAATTTGTTTTTGCATTAATTTGATCTTGTTGTCATAACCAGATTTCAGATTTTCAATAATTGTTTGCTGTTGCTGCAAACTTTTTACAAGAATAGGGATAAGTCCCGTGTAGTTTATACCAAGATATTCAATGTTTTTATCGTCTTTCTTGGTTCCAGGATGAACTCCATTCTCGACGAGGGTCGGGAAAATTTTCTGCATATCCTGTGCAACGAAACCCATCTGCAGACCTTTGGCAAAGTTCATTTCCGGATATTCATCTAACTTCATCATATAGGAAACAGGGCGGAGTTTAAGAAGATTCGTGAGAGCATCATCTTTCAGGTCGGTGATGTCTTTTTTGAACTTTAAATCTGAGGCTAATGTCCATGTGCCTGTATATGCCCCGTTGCCATTGCAATAAACTCCGTAATTAATATAATGTCCATTGTCGGCGGTTCCATAAACCCCGTAAGAATTAGCTCCACCATATGCATATCCTTTAACTCCATAACAATCTCCAACGGTTCCTGCATTTACTCCCGCTCCATAAACACCTACAGTAAAAGTTGTGAAATTTGGATTGGTCTTGTTTGCCAAACCATATACACCGTAGCCATCCTGAGTTGTTGAATTTGACACAAATTTGCCACCATAATTATATGCAGGGTTATTATATCCGGTATAATTTGCTTCGCCATAAACACCAAATACGTCCTTATAGGAGGTAGTATTTCTGAACCATCCACCATATCCCTCATTATCTACGGTATTTATATCTGAATAAAACCCATAAGGATAGGTTCCACTTGATTTTATTCCGCCGTTCACATCAAGTTTTGCGGTTGGATTGAGGGTTCCTATACCAACATTATTATTATCTGACATGAACAATGTCGAAACACTTCCATTATTTCGGATATTAAAACCTGAAGAGCCATAATTAAGATACATTGCATTATTTGACGATCTGGGGATTAAGAAATTTTCGTAAACTCCATTTGCATTTTTAGAGAAAAAAGTGGATGAATTAGCCACCCCAAAATTACCTCCCTCACCCAAAGTAAGTTTATGACTGGGGAAAGCAGTTCCAATACCTACATTTCCGCTAACAATCAGACCTTCTAAAGGTGCTGCATTTGTTCCTGCATAAGCTCCTAAAGCTGTGGACCCGTTAATGTCTAATTTATTTTGCGGTGTATGAGTTCCAATACCTACATTTCCTGCATTAGTATTTGAAATATTGCTGTTGGCTTCCTGCCACAAAATTGGGGTGGTGCTAAAAGCACCTGTTGCAGGGTTTACAATTATTGATTCCGTAGTACTGCAACCAAGTTGAAATACTTGCAGATTATCACTATTCTCATTCACCACATAAGCATTGTTGCCTGAAATAGCTAATGAACGGGGATAATAATCAGTGCTTGTACCACCGGTATTTTTCCAAACAGGTGATGTTGGGTTGCTGATATCATACACCCGCAAATCATTACTAATTGCATCAATCACAAAAGCATAGTTGTCCTTAACTACAACAGAATAAGGACCGTCACCAGTGCTTGTACCTGCTGTATTTACCCAAACCGGCATTTCAGGGTTGCTTATATCATATACCCGCAAATCGTTGGAGTGATTATCCACTACATAAGCATAATTACCTGAAACGGCAATGTACATTGGAAAGTCACCTGTACCTGTTGTACTTTTCAATGCCGGTGCAGCCGGATTACTGATATCATATATACGAAAATCATCGTCATAAAGATCCACTACATAAGCATAGTTGCCTGAAACGGCTATAGCAATAGGCGCGCTGCCTGTACTTGTGCCTGCAGTGTTCATCCAAACCGGAGATGTAGGGTTGCTTACATCATATATCCTTAAATCATTGCTGTTGGTACCTAATACATAAGCATAATTGCCTGAAATCGTAAAGAAAATTGGATTGGTGCCTGTGGACGTACCGCCGGTATTTACCCAAACAGGCGCTGAAGGGTTGCTGATATCATATACACGTAAGTCATTATCACCTGCATCTGTCACGTACGCGTAATTACCTGAAATGGCAATTTGTGTTGGATTAACACCTGTGGCTGTGCCGGCTGTATTTATCCAAACTGGTGCTGCAGGGTTGCTAATATCATACACTCGCAAATCGTTACCGGCATAATCCGTAACGTAAGCATAGTTGCCTGATGTAGTAACACATATTGGTGTTGAAGCGGTGGTTATGCTACCTATACTTGAAGCACATGAAAAATCCTTAGGGGTAGAAGATGCAATAGCATCCAATTCGGATTTTGCCCAGCGGGCATTGCCAAGACTATCACTGGTCAGTACATAGTTTTTCGTTGCTCCGGTTGGCATTTGGAAGTTGGTGGTTTTGGTGGTTCCGCGAATTTCTAATTTTGTGGAAGGAGTGCTGGTGCCAATACCTACATTGCCTGCGGTTGATATCCTCATTTGTTCGGCATCACTGGTCTTTATTACCAAATCATTTGCATCTTTGGTCCCGATAAAATTTTCGCCGGTTGTACCGGTATTGCCTGTAAGCGCCCATCCGTTTGACGAACCATCTGCTCCGGCAGGACCTTGTTCTCCCTGGAGTCCTTGCGGTCCTGTTTGTCCCGGCGCTCCCTGAGGACCCTGAAGTCCATTTATTGAACCCGGTAATTGCCAGCTTGCAAGTCCACTTGAATCGGAGACAAGTATTTTATTAGTCCCCTGCGTGCCATCGGTTATTTTGATTGTTCCGTTTACTTCAAGTTTTGCTGAAGGATAAATGGTTCCAATACCCACATTATTTGTATTTGACATGAACATGGTTGAAGCACTGTTATTATCTCTGATATTAAATCCATGTGCACCATAATTAATATACATTACATCGTCTGACCACCTGGGATGCATGAAAACTTCATAATGTCCGTTTGTGTTTTTAGAAAGAAAAGATGTAGCATTTGCGACACCTAATTTACCTCCATCCCCCAGTGTAAGTGAATAAGCAGGAGTATCAGTTCCAATGCCTACATGATAACCATCATCATAAATGTTGCTTGTGTTGGTAAGATTACCATTATTCCATTTGGGCACATAATTATTTGTGCCAAATTGGATGTTGCCAATATTTATGGACCAACTGTTCAAAGTGCCAACATCTTCAGTAAAATAGTCAATAACTTTTAATTGCCACTGTCCGTTAGGATTTATGTTCCCTCCTCCCAAAGCAGAAAATGTGGTTATAGTTGGAATAATATTATCACAATGCTGATCTATGCTACCTGAAGGTTTGTAAGTTCCCGCAAAAGGCGCTGAACTTGATGATAAATTTGCAGGTGCACCATCGAAAAGGACTGTATTGGTAAAATTATCTCCATCGTTACCGACATTAAAAATTAAATTTAAAACACTTCCGTCAGGAGCTATAAGATAAACAAGAATATCGTCGTCATAAGTATGTGCAATATTCAATGTGACGGAAATCGTGGAAGAAGCTACACTTGACGGCTGTCCGGAAATAGTGATACTGCTTGTTATTCCGTTGCAATCACCATCAGGAATTGAGTAATGTGTTGAGTTAGTCGCTGAGTTATTATTAGTACTGACTCCTGGTGTTATTAACTTTCCGTTATCATCTGCATAGACTAGTCTAAAACCATCACCGCTCAAGCTTTCATGCCTTACTCCACCCGTGGTATGAAGTTGTTCTGTCGGGGATTGTGTGCCAATACCCACTTTAATTCCATTATTAAAGAGTGTGGAATCAGCAATCCATGTTTCGCCAGTCCACCTTA
>JBAWXL010000329.1:0-4328 GCA_037144095.1 Bacteroidota bacterium | reverse complement strand
AATAATGTAAATATGCTTTTTAAAGACATGGATTTTTAATTTAAAACACTATTGCGCTTTCAACATGTAAAATTACAACTTATTTCTCAATTATTCATTTTACATAAAAAAAATCCCCACCTCTCAGTTCAGCAGAGGTTCCTCTCGTTCAGTGTATCCATGTACGAAACATTGCTCCACGTATCAGCAAAAGCTTCTTTCTGAGCTTTGGTATCAGTCAGCTCCACGTTTTCGAACAGAATATTATAATTACGCTTACTATTAAAAGGAGGGTCAATATAAATCAAATCAATAAAACCTTTGGGGTTTTCTTTGTGCAAACGTTTCAGAATATTGAGCTTATCGCCAAAAAAGAGTTTGTTCATATTGATTGAATTATTTATCAAAAATACTAAACCATTTTAAATATGAGATGATTTTGAATAAGCATCTACAAAACTTTCTTCTATTTTTAAACCTTAATAGAAATGAAAAAACCTCAGAACCCCCCAATCTTCTAACCTTATTTTTCTGAATATTTTCAAGAAGCTTAGAAGGTTGGGGGCTGTGTTATCTGCTTCATTTCTATTAAGGTTGAAGGAATGTCGAAGAAGGTTTTTCTTATTATTATTGATATTTTAATTGAAACGCAATACATACGCTTTCATCATTTCCCCTGTTAAACATAGCGTCTCGCTACGCTTTCATCGCGCATCCTGTCGTTAAGCGTAGCGTCTCGCTACGCTTTCATCACAAGGCATCCTGTCGTTAAACTTAGCGTCTCGCTACGCTTTCATCATTTCCCACATTTTCAAAAAGAATATTATAATTTCGTTTACTATTAAAAGGCGGGTCGATATAAATCAAATCAATAAAACCTTTGGGGTTTTCTTTATGCAAACGTTTCAGAATATCGAGCTTATCGCCAAAAAAGAGTTTGTTCATATTGATTGAATTATTTGTCAAAAATACTAAACCTTTTTAAATATGAGATGATTTTGACTAAGCATCTACAAAACCTTCTTCTATTTTTAAACCTTAATAGAAATGAAAAAACCTCAGAACCCCCCAACCTTCTAACCTTATTTTTCTGAATATTTTCAAGAAGCTTAGAAGGTTGGGGGCTATGTTATCTGCTTCATTTCTATTAAGGTTGAAGGAATGTCGAAGAAGGTTTTTCTTATTATTATTGATATTTTAATTGAAACGCAATACATACGCTTTGTTCATTTCCATTTTAATCTCTTATTTTCATCATTTTTTTGCGCCCCATATCTTCCCAAAAATATTTTTTTCACAACCCCTTGCAGATTTCAAAAAAATAAATAATTTCGCAGCCTGTATTTAATGTATACATTTAACCATTAACCTATTAACCCAATAACCAATACCCAATAACCAATAACGCCATGCCAAACAGACCAAAACCCAATTTCCCGGGCACACAAAATGAAGAGTATGCCGTCAGCAAATTGATGTACGATAGACTTGAAATAACTGAAATTCATGATGCTTTTGAGGCGAAAAAACCCGGAAAGTATACAAGCGGTTTTATTCTCAGCTTGAGAGATAATAGAACCACCGCAATGAATTTGCCCGATGATGAGCAACGAAGCGCTATTCATGAAACGTTAAGGATTCAACTTGTAGGGCTTAATTTTAACTGTTGCGAAAACTTTCAGGATTTGAAGGGCTATATTCATGATGGTTTCCCAAAAAATGAATGGCAGGTTAAATATAAGGAAGCCGGTTTGCACGATTATACACCTGCCTCCCATGGCAATTGGGTATCCACAAATGATCTTAATAGTAAAATGAAAACTTTTATCAGCACTTATGCAACCCAGCTTGCCAATGGTTATATGCCCACGGCTTTTGCAACAAAAGTTACCACAGATGCTGCCGCATTTACAGTGAAATACGATGCGTTTGAGTCGTCGAAAGGAACAGGAGTGGGCACCAGCGCAAAGGTGATTGCCAACAATGTTGTGTATGAAGATATGCAAAACCTGCAAAACGATGCCCACATGGTGTTCCGTAACGACGCTGCCAAGTTGAAATTGTTTACGATTATGGAGGTTAAAAAACAAATAAGCCCTCCGGGGAGTGCTAATCTTGGGCTTGAACTAATAGAAAAAGGCAGCAATTTGCCCATTGAAAATGCTTCTATTACCATACAAAGTGCCACCGGCGTCGCCAAGCATGCGACAACTAATGCACAAGGGGAAGCCGATTTTAGTAATATTGACCCCGATGTTTATCACGTAAAAATTCAGATAACAGGCAAACCTGATATGAATCTCACCAAAGAAGTTGACACAGGAGTCAGCGCACGAATGAAATTGGTGATACCTTAAAAGATATAAAGCCCGCCCTCTTGGTCGGGCTTTTTTTTATTCATTTGCGGCTGGTTTAATATAGTTTTTTAGCTATTCAGATTGCCATTTTCATTATTAACTTATGCCTATTTACTATATACCTTATGTCTATTTACTTAATACCATATGTCTATTTACTTAGTACCATATTCCTATTTACTAAATACCTTATGCCTATTTACTATATACCTTATGCCTATTTACTATATACCTTATACCTATTTACTATATACCATAAGCCTATCTACTATATACCTTATGCCTATTTACTATATACCATAAGCCTCTCTCAGCTACACAGTATAGCATTTTCACCTACACAGTATAGCAATTTCACTTACACCTGATGTCAGTTTCATTAATACAGGATATCGTTTTCCTATATACCTTATGCCTCTTATATTTGAACATTATTTTGATTAAATGCTTGTTTATTAGAGATTAAAGAATAATCATACATTTGCGTTTGCTGCAATAAATATCAATCCGAAGAGTTGAAATGAAAAAATAGATTTGCTAATTTGGGAGCTTAGAGGGAAACAAAATGTAGCATTTGATATTTACCCTCAGCTATAATTCAAACGTTGGTTTTGCTGTGCGACCACTTCTATCAATTTCCGGGGTTTTGCAAAAGCAGTAGAAATAAGATGAATCCAAATCGTGATGGTGGGCAACTTCTGCTTTAATTTCAATACCCATTTCGTCGGTAATGACCTCTGTCTCTACATATAGTTCGATGAGGGTAAGTATGGATAAAACCCCTATGCAAAAAGTGTTCTTGGGTTCGTAAGGAAATTCGTTTTTAATTTTAATGATATATAGACTTTCATCAATACATTTCTGTATAGGTTCTATGTGTTTATAGAGTCTGTTTATACATATCTGCTTGATTTTTTCAGTGTTTTCAAACCCAAAAGGGATATTGATGAGCTCATGCTGTAACTCTTTCAGATCTTTTTTAAAGGGTTCCAATACCGGTTTCAGGTTATCACGAGTGTACTTCAATTGTGTCGAAGATAGCCGGTGTAGCTGTGGAAACTCCCACAGTTGGATGTTGACCACTTCGAAATCATCCACTTCATCCATTTCATCTAAGGTAACTTGGTCGTAATAAGATTCAATCCCATCATCTATTGAAATTACATCCTCTAAGTCGATAATGCTTTTCGTAATATGCAGCATTATTTCATCTCGATTAAAGTCATTAATTTGTGTTCCATACGATTTTATTTCAAAACTTCCATCTTCGATAAAGGGCAATAAAGAAGTGAGAAATGAGTCGTTGATACAGCTTTCATAGTATCTCCTTATATCATTTTTTATAAAGTCAAAATACTTACGCATACGCCCCAAATAAATAAGTTCTTGTTTGTTTCTGTTTTTTTTGTGCGTAATCTTTTTAATGAAGTGAAAGTTTTCCCTAACTTTATCCAAATTGTTTTGATTATTTTCATTGAGTTCATACGAGTCTTCATAAATATCCATAGCCAATTCGTCGCAAAGTTCCATTGCATTCAGGTAAAAATAAAAAGTATATGAAATTGATGAAAAATAGAACAGATGATCAGCAATTAATAAGTTTGGAAATAGACTTGCGATTTCGTTAGCGAAATCGAAGTCTGAATCAAAACCATCATAAAAGCAAATTTTCATCTTAGGTATTATTTTTTTATCATTATTTATTCCGCATAAGAGTAAAGCCAAAATAAAAAAAGATATCTCCGCTTATTTTATCAGCCTCATCAAATGCTTGCTGCAAAATTACAAACTAATTGGCAATTGAATAAAAAAAATGATGGAAAATGTGTTGATGTGCTAATATGCTGATGGGAGATTTATGAATAACTAATTGGAAATAATTTAAACGTTTCAAATTCTACCTTCCCCAATCATTGCCCATTCAACTAATGTTCCTATCCATTGTTGTCCGATAAAAAAAAGAGAAGGAAGTTCATTACTTCCTTTCTCTTT
>JBAWXL010000328.1:0-4333 GCA_037144095.1 Bacteroidota bacterium | reverse complement strand
CACTCACCAATTACACTGACTTATTAACCAATAACTATTCCCCAATAACTATTCCCCAATACCCCGCCCCCACAATGGAAATCCATTTCTACGATAGCGAAGCCTCCACAATAGAGTTCTATCGAAAATTCATCAGTCTTCATTCCTATATACTTATTGTCGATAGTGTACATTTGTTCGTCGATAGCCATTGGGCAAGTTTATTTACAACAGATTTTAATACTGTTGCTGCTAGCGAGTTATTTGATTTGGCTATTATACATTATCGCAGATTAGAGGGCGAATCAGCTAAAATCGCTGATTTCAGAAACCAATATTTTTCTTTTAAAAAACTCATCCAAAATAAGCATAAGGACAGACATGCTATGGTTACTTTAGAATATTTCCGAACAGGTGAAAAATTGTATCGATCAGCAATGGCGGGAGAATTTGATGAATTTTTAATATATCATGGTGTAAAAGAATTGCAACCTTTTTTATCAGATAAATCATGGCAGGTACCACCAATTGATTTCAGAAACGATCCTAACAAAGAAGATGTTTACATACAACCCATCTCTAAAACCATCATCGGACGTTCAGCTATCCCAGGTTTCGATAGTGTTATAGAAGAATTTTTCAGTCACACCAGCATCCATTCCTCCGACAACACTGCCGCCGATTTTATTCAAATCCCCCTCTGGCACTTTCCCATTACCGAAAAATTAAATTATGCACAAATAAAACACACAAGAGACCATCTTCAACCCACACTGCTACAGTTTAAAAACGATTTAAAAGAATTATCCCAAGCCATCTTCCCCCTACCCTTTTCAATTGAAAATTTCGCTCTAATAAAGCAGCTAACCAACGATAAACTATTAATATATAAAGAAGCCATTCAACAATCCATTGACGAAAGTCTCTACATAAACAAAGCCAAAAATCAATTCTCAAAAGATTCAGGCACCACCTTTTGCCTGGGAATAGCTTCAGCCGAAACCCTTCTCGATTATTTCGAAAAAACCAAAACCATATTACCCTACGTAGCAGCCGAAATAAAACAACAAGTCAGCCGACATTTCAACCTTTCATCAAGCTTTCTGTTTTCCTATTTCATAATAAACACAACAAACTATCCTTTAGGAAAAAGATAAAACACAACAAAACATCCAAATCGCTCCCTACATACCTTTACAACAAACCCCTTGTTAAAGTTTACCAATAAAAACCTACCAGGTTTCCGAAACCTGATAGGTTTGGTTCAACCTTTGTGTAACTTAGTGCGAAAACTTTGTGTAACTTCTTGTTACAGCTTTTCAATGAAGTTCCCAATAAAATTCCAATTAAAAAAAGGCTTCTACATAACGCAAAAGCCTTTCTTTAAACTTACCTTTTATTTCTTCTTTTTCGCAACAACCACTTTCTTTTTAGTTTCCTTAGGAGCAGCCGCCGTTTTCTTCGCCACCACCTTCTTAACCTCAACCTCAGCCTTAGCCTCAACCTTAACCTCAACCTTTTCCGTTTTCCATTCCAAATGATTATCCACCCTCATCACAAAATCAGATAAAATATTCATATAGTTGATAAAAGCATCGTAAGGCGAACCATAAGGATTGAAATACTTATGCACATCCCCATCCGAAAACCATTTGGTACACATATAATAGAAATGATCACTGGTTTGCAGATATTTCCAATCGCGTTTCAACTCCCAATTGTCGTCACACTGATTGATTTTCCATTCCATATTATACAAAGCATCAAAAGCATCATCCTGAAGCTCATTGCCCAACCATGCCGTGAGGTCTCTTTCTTCATCAGCCCACGAAATTGGGAAAGGAACATGAATAGCCGAAACCGGCTGACAAGTTTCCGAAACCTCCGAAGGAGTATTGAAACTAAAATTAGAATGCGAAAACACTCTTGATGGCAAAGCTTTCATAAATTCAAAGATACCTGTTTCCGGCCATTGATGTTCACCGAAAGTTTCATAGTCCATAAACAAATTCACCACTTCTTCTTCCTGAGGAATAGAATTGAGCCAATCCACATATTTCTCAGTAGTCAAAGGCCATTCTGGCCAACTGGTTTGCGAAAAACGGAAAGCAATATCATCGCTTAAACGGAAATTCTTCAACAGCAGTTTAAGTTTAGGTTCCTGGGCATTGCAATATAAATAATTGGGACTCTTCCACCCTAATATTTGTTTGGCGCCTTCTGTGAGCATGGTTTTAAATCCCATTTCATACACCATCTGACCAATGCCATCAGAATAAATTAACTCTGTATTACGGAAAGTTTTAGGTTTATAACCAATCAGTTGTTCCAAACGTTCGTTTTGTTGGCGAACTTGTTTGAAAAACTCATCCTTACTCTTCAGCGAACTCAAAGAGTGGGAATAGGTTTCAGCCATAAACTCAACACAACCGGTGTCGGCAAGCCTGCGGAAACTTTCAATCACTTCAGGAACATATTGCTCAAACTGATCAAGAGCAGTCCCTGAAATGGAAAAACTCACCTTAAATGCACTGCCATATTCATGAATCAAATCGAGCAACAACTGATTCATGGGTAAATAACATTTGTTGGCAATTCGTTTGGCTATATATTGATTTTGAAAATCATCGAAATAATCGTGTTGCATACCAATATCGAAAAAACGATAGGTTCTTAACCGAAACGGTTGATGTACCTGGAAGTAAAAGCAAATAGATCTCATATATATTCTTTTCTTTTATTTACTAAATTATTTAATTACGCTTTGATAAACATCTTTTATAAGGAAGGCTGAATTTTCCCATATCATATTATCTACTTCATCCTTTCCATAATGGATAAACATTTTAGATAATGCTGGATAATGCAATAAACCATAAATGGCATCAGCCATGGCATCAACATCCCAAAAGTCAACTTTTATGGCATGATTCAACACCTCCGAAACACCTGATTGTTTTGAAATCACCACGGGAACATTCGAGCGCATGGCTTCGAGAGGTGAAATTCCAAAAGGTTCAGAAACAGAAGGCATCACATACACATCACTTAAGGCAAACAAGCGATCGACATTTTGTCCTTTCAGAAAACCTGTGAAATGGAATTTACTTCCCATACGCAATTGGGCAACACGTTTAATCATTCGATTCAACATATCTCCTTCTCCTGCCATCACAAATCGCACATTGGGGTCTTTGCAATACACTTTATAAGCAGCTTCCACAAAATAATCAGGTCCTTTTTGGAAGGTGATGCGACCTAAAAAACTAACAACTTTTTCTTTAATAATACCTGTCGGGAAATCCTGAAATTTACTTTGAGTAGGTTCCACAGCATTATGCACCGTTACCACCTTTTCTTCAGGAATGCCATATTTTTCAATAACGATATTTCGGGTTAAATTGCTGACAGTGATTACCCTGTCGGCAGCTTCCATGCCTTTGCGCTCAATGTCATATACATTCTGATTGACATTTACTCCCGAACGGTCAAACTCAGTAGCATGCACATGCACCACCAAAGGTTTTCCGCTGATATTTTTAGCAGCAATACCGGCAGGATAGGTAAGCCAATCGTGTGCATGAATCACATCAAACTCCTGTGAAGCTGCAATGGTAGATGCTACCAAAGCATAACGCGAAACTTCCTTCATCAAATCATGACCATATTTCCCTGTGAAAGTAAATTTCTTCGAAAAAACGGATTGTTCTAAAGTTGAATTATCCAGTTTGTTTTCGTTGCTGATGCGTTCAAAATCTTCAGGTCCAACATAAGGAATCAGGTTGGAACCAATTTCCATATAGGTAATATTTTTCCAGTACTCGCGATAAATTTCATCAGCAATATCGATTGATATATCACTTGCATTCACCAACCTCACTGCTTCCTGACTTTCGTCGCCAAAAGCTTTAGGCACAACAAATATTACCTGAACTCCATGCTTCATTAGCCCTTTAGTCAGACCAAAGCAGGCTGTTCCTAATCCTCCGGTAATATGTGGTGGAAATTCCCACCCAAACATTAATACTCTCATTTCTTTTTCAGCTTATTTTTATTTTCAACTTCTTTAATCATCTTATTAATCCTCAACAATTCAGCTACACTCCATGCTTGAGAAGGAGCACCACAAGCATGATGCGGAGGATCGCCATCATATATTTCAGCAATAGAACCAACACCATATTCAAGCATATCGCTTTCGAAGTTATGCAATATCTTTTTCAGAATAGTTACTCCACAATCCCCATAAATTTTCATATAAGCATCGGCAAAAGCACCCAACAACCAAGGCCAAACAGTTCCCTGATGATAAGCCTGATCTCTCATAGTTTGATCCCCCAAATAATGTCCTTTA
>JBAWXL010000327.1:0-4341 GCA_037144095.1 Bacteroidota bacterium | reverse complement strand
CCAGAGAGAAAATGGCTACTGCCACCGCTACTGAAATGGCTACACAAGCTGAAATCGCCAACAAATCTAAAAGCATTTTCCTGGCTAACATGTCGCACGAAATCAGAACTCCATTGAATGCAATTATTGGATTTTCTCAATTGATGGATCGCGACCCACAGCTAACTTCAGTGCAAAGAGAGTATATTACTTCTATCACACGTGCCGGAGAACATTTGTTAACGCTGATAAATAACATACTAGAGCTTTCAAAAGTTGAAGCAGGACGTGTTACGCTTAATCCAACAAATGTCGATTTGCATGCTCTTTTTAAAGATGTTGAGATGATATTTAAGGAACGTGCTCAATCAAAAAATCTTCAATTTATCTTCGAAACAGCAAACGACCTTCCTCATTTTGTTGTTGATGAAAGTAAATTACGTCAAATTTTTGTCAATATCATCGGAAATGCAATAAAATTTACCGACGAAGGAGGTGTTACAGTTCGCGCCAGAGTGGATAAAACCGGAAATGAAATCAGCAAATTAATTGTCGAGATTCAAGACTCAGGACCTGGCATTGAAGACAGTGAACTCAAAGATGTTTTCAAGCACTTTGTGCAAACCAGTGCAGGAATTAAAAAAGGAAGTGGTACAGGTTTAGGTCTTGTACTTAGCCGCGAACTAGCCTTGCTTATGGGTGGAAATATTACAATTTCTAGCCATGTTGGTAAAGGTTCAGTATTTACATTCCAAGTTGAAATAAAAGAAGGAAAGAATGAAGTGGTTGAAACACTTGCTGTAAAACGCGTGATCTGCATTGCCAAAGACGAACCCACTTATCGGATTTTAGTAGTAGATGACAAAATTGAAAATATGAAAGTGGTAGTAAATCTCTTAAAATTGGTAGGCTTCGAAACGAGTGAAGCCTCCAATGGCGAAGAAGCTATTGTGAAGTTTGAAGAGTGGAATCCTGATCTTATTTTAATGGATATGCGAATGCCGGTTATGGATGGCTATGAAGCTACCCGCAGAATTAAAGCAACTGAAAAAGGAAAGCAAACACCAATTATTGCCCTAACAGCAAGTGCTTTTGAAGAAGACCAAAAAAAGACAGAAGCCATTGGTATGCAAGGATACATTCGAAAACCTTTCCGTGAAAATGAATTGTTTACTACGATTGGGAAAGTACTTGGGGTCAATTATGTTTATGAGAATGAAACTAACTTTAAACAAGGAAAATCACTTCTTAATGGCGAAAATCTGATTGCCGATGTTGCCAAACTATCAAAGACCCTTAAACTTCAAATGATGGATGCCGTCTCTGTGGCTGACATTGACCTTCTTATTGAACTTATCAAAAGCATTGAGATAGATCATCCCGAACTGGCTCAAAAGCTCTACAATTTAGCTAATAATTACGATTACTTCCAATTAAAACAGATACTAACTCAAAATACTTAAACACAGAATAAAATGAAAAACGAACATGTATCTGACGGGAATATTCCCAATATTCTTATTGTTGATGATATCACAGCTAATCTTAAAGTATTGGGCGACATTCTTAAAAGCTACGGATATAAAGTTCGACCGGTTCCAAGCGGAGCGATGGCTTTGCAAGTTGCCGAAAAGGAAATTCCCGATCTGATTCTTCTCGATATCATGATGCCCGAAATGGATGGTTACGAGGTTTGCCGACGTCTGAAAGAAAACAAAAACCTGTGCGATATCCCCGTAATTTTCATTAGTGCTTTAAATGACACAAGCGATATTGTAAAAGCTTTCACATCAGGAGGTGTGGATTATATAACCAAGCCCTTTCAGTCGGAAGAAGTGAAAGCAAGAGTGGCTACCCATCTTAAAATCTGTCAGCAAAAACAAAAACTTCTGGAACAAAGCAAGCAATTGAGCGACCTGATGAAAACAAAGGATAAGCTTTTCTCCATTATTTCACACGATTTAAGAAGTCCTTTCACGGTTATTTTGGGCTATAGCGAGTTGTTAGCCGAACGTACATCCAATTTCGAAAAGATAAAAATCAAGGAGTTTGCTACAGATATTAATACCGTAGCAACTGCAACTTTGGTATTGTTAGACAATCTGCTCGAATGGTCGCGCATTCAGCGAGGAATCTTAGTTCCAAACATTCAAAGAATAAATATTAAAGAGATAGCTCTTGGCCTTACCGAACTATGCGGAGAAACAGCAAAACGAAAAGGAGTTGTTTTTCAAAATAATATTCAATCTGATGCCTTTGCCTATTGTGATGTGAATATGCTGAAAACCATATTGCGCAACCTTATTTCGAACGCAATAAAATACACCAACATGGATGGCATGGTTTCAATTGATGTTGCACATAATGATTCCTTTTGCGAAATAAACGTTTCGGATAATGGTACGGGTATCCCGTCTGAAAAAATACCGCTTCTTTTCCATGTTGACAGAAGTTTGTCCACTGTTGGAACTGCCAACGAAATGGGTTCAGGTCTTGGGTTGGTACTTTGCAAAGAATTGGTAGAGTTGCAAAAAGGCCGCATTTGGTTTGAAAGCGAAGTTGATAAAGGCAGCACCTTTTCATTCTCTCTGCCAAACATTATGTAAACCGGTTTTATTTAAGATGAAGCATTTAATAAATTTCAAATCCCTGCTTTCAATAGCTAGTTTATGACATCAAAGTTATGATGACGAATTAAAATTGAATAAATATGCCTACCTTTGTATGCGTGATTAATCATATCCAACATATTAAATTAACCTAAAATGAAAATACTTTTACTTGAAGATGACCCAAAGATTTCTGCTTTTGTAAGATTGGGTTTAGAAGATAGTGGACACAATGTAACGGTTTCATACGACAGTGCAACGGCTGAAAAAATAGTCACTACTAAAAAATTCGATTTGCTTATTTTCGATGTCATTGTCCCTGGAATTACAGGCCTGGAGTTATGTAGGAAAATAAGAAATGCAAATATCAACACCCCGGTCATTATGCTCACCTCTTTAGATACGGTGGAAGATAAAGTGGCAGGATTCGATTGTGGTGCCGACGATTATCTCGTAAAGCCATTCAATTTTAAAGAACTTAATGCACGAATCAAGGCGGTTGAACGCCGATACACTGAAACCGTTGTTGCCCCTTCCTACAAAGTGGCCGACCTCGAATTAGACACCGTATCCAAGAAAGTTACCCGCGCCGGAAAGCTGATTAAACTCACCGCCAAAGAATATGCTATTCTCGAACTGTTAATCAGCAATAAAGACAAAGTGTACGATCGAATTGATATGGCCGAAAAAATATGGGGATTTAACTATTCGGGCAGCAACGTTATCGATGTCCACATGAACTCCCTTCGAAATAAAATCGATAAAGATCAACCCACCAAGCTCATTCATACCCTTGTTGGCTTCGGTTATGTGCTAAGAGAAGAAGAAGAGTAATAATCTTATAGGGGCAAAATTTTGTGCCCTTTGTTGTATTTTGTTTATTTATATAGGTGGATGGGTAAAGTCAGAAAATTCACCTCATTTTTCTATTTTATATGTTTGGAGAAGTTACTTTTGTTGTCTTTAAAAAGTAATATTTCTTTCAGCAAAGCCTTATTATCTCCTTTAATTATATTAGGGCTAAATCTATATGAACCCTTATAAAAATGATTATCCAGTTTTCTTAATAATCTATCAAGCTTATTACCTGACAGTACATTATATGCATTTGGATCGTATAATTCAAAGTAAATATTTGTCATTTTGAATCTGCTATAGCTTTTATCATAAGAAACTCTTTTTATGTCGTCCCAATTAAATCTTTGCTTATTTAAATTATCTATAAACTCATTTTCTGTCAAAATTATAGCAGGGATGTTCTTTAGTTTGAAAAATAGAGATTTGTATGTGGGTATTGAATTATAAAACATAAATAAATAAACAATCAATATTGGCAAAACCCAAAATCCACCTTTAATGTACAATATCACAATTAAAGGTATCATTATAACAAACACAGAAGTTATAAAGATTGAATTAAAAATTATACTTATTGAAAAATAATATTCTTTCCGATTTTCCATTTAGCTATTATAATTTATTCACTTCTATACTTAAACATATCAAAAGGTTATTTTTGATTTATTATTAACGGTAAGTTTCTTTAATTTTATATTTCAATTATCTCCCCACAAAGATATAAATTTTTATCCTAAACTGATTTTTCTATCAAATAACTCAAAATTAAACCTAACAGGTTTTGAAAATTTGGCAGGTTTGTAAAAAAATATGCTTATCCTAATTTATTGATTTATATATGTCCTGACTTGTACCTAAATTACAAGTTAAATTTCCACAATTCATAATATTAGCA
>JBAWXL010000326.1:0-4371 GCA_037144095.1 Bacteroidota bacterium | reverse complement strand
AAAGATAATACAAGGGGCCTTTTCTTTAGCTGTTTTAAATAAATCTCTTACTCTGGAAGCCCCAACTCCAACAAACATTTCCACAAAGTCAGAACCTGAAAGTGAGAAGAAAGGAACTTTAGCTTCGCCGGCAACTGCTTTTGCCAATAAGGTTTTTCCTGTGCCGGGAGGCCCTATCAAAAGTGCACCCTTAGGGATTTTACCCCCTAAATTAGTATACTTCTTTGGACTTTTCAAAAAATCCACAATTTCAATAATTTCTGTTTTAGCTTCTTCAAGACCGGCAACATCCTTAAATGTGATATTAACATGTGTATCTTTGTCAAACAATTGAGCTTTTGATTTTCCGATATTAAAAATCTGTCCTCCACCTGCCCCGCCCGACATTCTGCGCATAATAAATATCCAAAACAAAATAAAAATCACAGGAAGAGCGATCCAACTCAAAATATCACTCGTCCAATTTGTTCTGGTTTTATATCCCGGAACCGGAAATTGAGTTTCAAACACTTTAACGGTTTGCTTTCCTGTTTCGGTGCTATCTGTTTGCAGTTTGGCTAAAATATCTTTTTTGGATTGCTCTAATTTCTTTTCGAAATTCTCTACCGAACCTACCTCAAAAACATATTGTGGCCCCGAAGAACTACCAAAGGTTTTGGTTTCAAAATCCTTATAAGCCGTATCGCTTTTAAGTTTTTCTTTTTTTATATAAATTTCAGCACTCTCTTTATTAACAATGATGATTTTTTCAACATCTTGCTTCAACAGCATTTTCTCGAAACGCGAATAGGTAATTTCTTTCGTTCCGCCACCATAATTAAAAAATTGTAACGCAATAAATATGACTGCAATTGCCCCATAAATCCAATAAAAACTAAACTTGGGCTTCTTTTTAATTAGATTATTGTTTTTTGTTGGGTCTGTTTGGTTATTTTCGTTTTCTGCCATGCTAATTCAATTAAAATAAAATCAATAAGTTGTGCTGGGGGCATCTGCCCATAAAGCTTCAAGTTGATAAAACTCACGACTTTCGGGCTGGAAAATATGAACCACCACATCGAAATAGTCAATTAAAATCCATTCTGCATTTTCAAAGCCTTCTGAATGCCAGACTCTTTGTCCGCTTTTCTTTTTAACAATTTCACAAACGTATTCATACAATGATTCAACATGTGTTCGCGAATTTCCTGTGCAAATTACAAAATGCTCACATATTGAAGCAGGAATTTTTGCTAATTCCAGGGATACTAAAGATTCAGCTTTCTTTTCTTGTAAAGCTTTAATGACTGTTAGAAGTAAAGATTCCTGGCTTTCTGATTTTTTTTTTCTTGGCATGTAAATGTCCTAATTTTATCAAGTCCGCAAAAATAAGTAATTTTACCGATATAACTCATGCATATTTTGGCTAATTCTTCAAAACCATGAATACAACATCAAATTTAGTTTTAACTTTTAATAATCACAAAATTAGAATCATCCGTTTAGACCAGGTAGATTCCACCAATGATTATGCTAAAAAACTGCTTTCTAATCCTTTCGGAGAAGAAGACATTCTCGTTTTTTCGTCAAACCAAACTTCAGGAAGAGGAAATGGTGGAAATTCGTGGGAAAGTGAAGCAGGCAAAAATTTGACCTTTAGTTTAATCTTAAGACCTAATTTTCTCGAACCTGTCAATCAATTTCAGCTGAATAAAGTGATTGCTTTGGCAATTCGCGACTTTGTTTACGAAAACGCAAAGAATTTCTCCATAAAAATAAAATGGCCAAATGACATTTACGTAAATGATAAAAAAATTGCCGGCACGCTGATTGAACATTCCATTATGGGAAACCAATTAGAAAACAGCATTGTCGGAATTGGCATCAATATCAATCAGGAAATCTTCAAGAGTGATGCTCCAAACCCTGTGTCATTACTCAATTTAACTAACAAAACCTACGATTTAGAAAAAATGCTGCAACAGTTAGTCAATGTTATTTATAGGTGCTATCAAGCTCTTAAAGAAAACAAGACCGAACAAATCGACAAAGATTATCTGAATCATCTTTATTGCTTAAACGAATTAAAACCTTATAATTTTCAGGGAAACAAAATTATGGCAAGCATTCAATCAGTTAATCATTTCGGACAACTACAGTTGATTACCGAAAATAATAAATTGATTTCGTGTGCGTTTAAAGAAATTGAATTTCTTTGATAATCTAACCTACCCAAAAACTCCGGTTAATAAAATTATCAAAATCTCTTCTTCAAATTTCGTGGTTTAATTGTACTTTTGCAGTGGAAAATTATTATGACAGTAGCAAACTATAACGAAGAAAGCATACAATCTTTAGACTGGAAAGAACACATCAGGCTAAGACCGGGAATGTATATTGGCAAATTGGGTGACGGAAGTTCGCAGGACGACGGAATCTATGTTCTAATCAAAGAAATCATCGATAATGCAATTGATGAACATGTGATGAATTTCGGAAAGACAGTAGAAGTTCAGATTTTGGAACAAAAGGTTACCATTCGCGATTATGGGCGTGGAATGCCCTTGGGAAAGGTGATTGAATGTGTTTCGCAAATGAATACCGGAGCAAAATATGACTCAAGCGTTTTCAAGAAATCGGTTGGATTAAACGGTGTGGGGTCGAAGGCTGTGAATGCGCTATCCTCCGCTTTCAAAGTTCAAGCCATCAGAGAAGGGAAAACGAAGATAGTAGAGTTTTCGAAGGGGGAAATTGTGAACGATTCGCCTATTGTGGAATCCGATTTGCGAAATGGCACCATCATTACTTTCACCCCCGACACCGAACTATTCGGTAATTTCCATTTCCTGAGCGAATATATCGAAAAAATGCTTTGGAATTATGCTTTTCTCAACAAAGGACTCACCATTAATTTCAATGGTACTAAGCTACAGGCTAAAAACGGTCTACACGATTTACTCACAAGCAATATTAATGGACTCACCCTCTACCCTATTGTTCATATTTCTGAAGGCGATTTCGAGTTTGCTTTCACTCACAGCGCCAAACAGTATGGCGAAGAATACTATTCTTTTGTAAACGGGCAGCATACTACTCAGGGAGGAACTCATCAGGCAGCTTTTCGCGAGGTTTTCGTCAAAACCATACGTGAGTTTTATAAAAAAGACTTCGATCCGAGCGACATCCGAACTTCGATGGTGGCAGCCATTAGCATTAAAATACAAGAACCAATTTTCGAGTCGCAAACCAAAACCAAGCTGGGTTCGAGTCATATTGAACCGAATGGGCAAACCGTCAGGAACTTCATAGCAGATATCGTCAAACGCAATCTCGACAACTATCTTCATATCAATCCCGATGTTGCCGATGCATTGTATCGCAAAATTCTTGAAGCCGAAAAAGAGCGCAAGGAATTGACCAACATTAAGAAAATAGCCCGCGACAGCATTAAGAAAGTCAGCCTGCACAACCGCAAACTGCGCGATTGCAGAGTTCATTTCAATAGCAACGACGAGCGACGATTGGAAACCACTCTCTTTATCACCGAGGGCGATTCGGCAAGCGGCTCTATCACCAAATCGAGAGATGTGAACACTCAGGCGGTTTTCAGCCTCAAAGGGAAACCGCTGAATTGTTTCAATATGAGCAAAAAGGTGGTGTATGAAAATGAAGAATTCAACCTGCTGCAATCGGCGCTAAACATCGAAGACGGATTGGAAAACCTGCGTTATAATAATGTGGTGATATCAACCGATGCCGATGTGGATGGAATGCACATCCGCCTGCTGATGCTTACCTTTTTCCTGCAGTTTTTCCCCGATCTGGTGAAAGCAGGGCACATCTATATATTACAAACGCCTTTGTTCCGTGTGCGAAATAAGCAAAAGACCATCTATTGTTATTCGGAAACAGAAAAAAACGATGCCATTGCCGAATTGGGCACCAAACCTGAAATCACACGATTTAAAGGTCTTGGCGAAATCTCGCCCGACGAGTTTAAGCATTTCATTGGGGCTTCTATTCGTCTCGACCCTGTGATTCTGAATAAAGATACTTCTGTCTTCGAAATCATCAGCTATTATATGGGTAAAAATACCCCCGAAAGGCAACAGTTTATCATCGGAAATCTGAGGCTGGAAGATGATATTGTAAAGGAAGTGGCAATTCCGTAGGCTGAAGGGGATTAGGTGGAAGGCTGAAGGAAGTTTTTAGACTATTAGACTTTTAGCTTTTTAGACTTTTAGTAATAGTCCCAAATTTAAAATTCATAGGAAGAAAGGTTGAGGGTTTTCATTGCCGTTGCGCTTCAGCCAACGGACTTAAATGATAAAAAACCATGGCTTTAGCCCTAATCATCATCAATTACACCCTCCCCCAATCTCAAAGGGATGA
>JBAWXL010000325.1:0-4379 GCA_037144095.1 Bacteroidota bacterium | reverse complement strand
CTATTTGGTACGGTAGTAGGATTACTAAATTCATCTAAAGCAGATGCAAAATAATAAAAAGGTACTCCATTGATATTTGATATATCTTGTTCTGTAAGAATAAAACCACTAGCGACACTACTTTTCCAATGATTACCTGCTGCCTCAGCCGGATTAGTTATACAAGCTATCCCATTACCTTGATTCCTTAAACTACCATCCTGCACAAAAAGTGCAGATATCTGGTGAGGTGCGCTACCTACAGCAAAATCATTGCATCGTATTCTTAATGTTTGATTCTGTGCTTGAGTATGTATAGCGTAGTCAGTTCCAACAAAAGTGTTTTTATAACATTCGCCTCCCTTAGCATCAGAATTATTAAATATAATTCCGTGTGAACCCTGGTCTGTAAGTATGGATATAGTACTTGGGCTGCCGCTAAAATCATTGTTATTAATATCAAATGCACTACAATTATCCATATAAATTCCATAAGTGTGCGCTCACACAGGGGTTGCATTTGGTATGTTTGTAAATGAGTTATGGCTTATTTCATCCAAATAACCACCTGTGGAATGTATGCCCCATTGGTTGCTATCAAAAGTGTTATTGTTAGTAACACTTATGTGAGAACCTGTGCCTTCAGCACTAATCCCAAAGGTCAAATTATTGAAGTGATTTGAGGGTGCAACATTATACGAAGAATTTATACTGTATATTCCTGTACCTCTCCCCGTCAAAGGGAAAGAAGTATATGCGTTAAAATCATTACTCTTTATTTTTAAATTTCTGATTTCTTTTAATTGAATAAAATTTAAAGTACCTTCACCGTTATATGTTGTAGCATCTATTAATGGACCAGTACAATTAAAACTACAATGATTTATAAAACTTGCGGAAGCGTCAATAGAATGAAATAACGACTGACCGGTCATTAGTATTCCAATTCTGTTATTTAAAAATATTACATTGTTTGCCTGTACCACTCCCCCTTCAGAATAATTAAAATATTCATCACCGTATTCTGAAATAACACCATTATGAGTATCTTGAATTGTTGCATCGGTTGCTACTAATTTACCCGGAACAATTAAATCGTCATTTCCATAAATATCTACACCATTCCACATATTATCACAAGCACTCAATCCTTTTAATATGCTTCCATCATTTATATTCATAACGCCTCCACTTTCGATTATTATCCCAGAATTTGCTGCAAATTCTACAGTTGTACCATTATTAACATTAAAGACAGTACCATTAGGAACCACTATATTACCATTTACTGTTATTGTTAAACCACTACTCCAAGGTGGTTCGGTTCCAGTAACAGTGTGACCGCTGGGGTAATCAAATGTAACTGCTGTATTGACAATTGTAGCCGATTGAGATGCAATACAATTATCTGCATCGGTCACACTAACAATATAAGTCCCTGCACATAAATCAGTAGCTGTTATTCCTGTCTGATTGCTAGGGTCACTCCATGTGTATGTGTAATCTGGCTCCCCTAGTATAACAGTCGCAGTTGCAGTACCAATACACCCACAATCTGTCCCAGTTGTTGATGTTTCAATAACTATTGATGAATTTATTACATTTAAAGTAAAAGATTCTGTATGAGGACAACTATTAACATCCAAATATGTATATGTTATTATATGTGCACCAACACCTACTGTCGTTGCATCAAAACTACAGGTATTACCACATGTTACTCCATCCCCGCTGAACGTTCCTCCCGGTGGATTTGGGTTTGTATAAAGGTTTAAATCATCAATTGTCTGATTAATACATAAAGTATTTGTGGGTATATTAAAAGTTATCGCTTGATTTTCCGGCACTAATGTAATATCATCAATATATGCCATAATCTGATAATTTGAAGGATAGTTTGTTGGGTTTAGATATGACGCATTAAGTACCACAAAATTGTTTAAATTCTCTGTAGAATTACATTGGAAATCTAATGATATAAAGTGCCATTCATTATCATTGGGTACAACTGCATCAGTCAAATGAATTAATGGAGCTGGTAAAGCATTTAATCCTACATCCCAATTCCCAAATAAGACATTTTGGCTTGCAGCAAATTCAATTGTCGTTGCTAAATTATTCATGGAACTACTATTTGCAATTTTAGCATAAAAACCAAGGTGATAATTTCCATTTGGTATTAGAGGGGAACTGAGTTGATTTTGCATCGATTCAAAACCCGCATTGGGTCCCCCATGCACACAAAGTAGGTTAATAAAACTATTATTATTAAGTCCATTATCCCAAGTTCCGGAAGGAGGAGTACTCCATATTGAAGGAATAGCCCAAGTAGGTAAAGTGCAATTAGTATTTTGAATCTCGGGAGAATAACTATATGGCTCCCAACAATCAGTAGCTGGATTATCATCTGGATATTGTCCACAAATGGACCCATTTTCAAACCCTCCATTATTTATCATATTACTTGCAGAACAAGGTTCATTATTACAATTCGCCGCCCTAATTTTAATAAGTACATAAGTTATATTTCCTCTTTGCCCATTATAAACGGGAACATATCTAAGTAAAGCTATTCCTGGATTAGCTCCTGAAAAATAGGTAAAAGTTGTTCCTGAAGTTGTAACTGCATTTCCTCCTCCTATAATCACTTCCAGACATTCAAATGAAGTTGGATGTACATTACCTATTGTATAATCATTGTCCAATATATCATTAATTATTAAATTATCGTTTGTATTAAGAACATAGGCATATTGATTACTTGGCGTAATGCCATCATCAATTCCAATAACATTTATTCCTGTACATTGACTAACTTCATAATCATAATAATTTAAATCACTTGGATTTGACCCATAGATTCCATTAACAGTATAACCTATGTCACATAAAACGGACCTTTCTTCTGGTTTTAAATATCTTTTCATGTAAACAGGCCCGGTACCATTCGCGTTTGACATTGCATAGTATTCGTTATTTCCATAATTAGTTGGTGAGTGACATTGATCTTCAAAGTGGCTTAAGCTACTCGCCGCCATAAAACAATAAGGAGTAAATACTGGTTGAGTCACTGAACCAACATAAAGTATTGCGTCCGCACATTCAGTGTTATCCAAGACAATATTAGGTGTACATGTTACGGAGGGATTAGGTGCTAATATGTCCTGTGCATCTAATTGAGTATTAAACCCCCAATCATAAAGAGAACAATCTCCTGTATTTGTAATTAAACTTTCGGAAGCTTGAGTTTGTAATCTCAAATCATATCTTGTATAGTAATTGAAATTGGATCCAAATTTCGACAGGCCATTTTCATCTATTAATGATGCAAATCCTAAAGCATGTGTTACTTCATGTAAGGCAACTGAATAAAAATCATAATAATTCGTCGCAGTAACAGTATTAAGTTCAGTATGCCAATTAATCCCAGTAAAATTAAAAGCAACCATCCCATGAAAAAATGTCCCTCCATTTCCAATTATTGGCGGATAAACATTCGTATAAGAATCAATTCCTGAATTAATTGTTTTCCAAACCTCATTATCAGCTATCCCGGAAACATTAGGTGCCCAGCTTGGCAAACAATAATAAGCTGTTGCTAATCCTAACATGCTACTATTAAAGTTTGGTATTAGCGTTATATCACGAACCCAAATATTAACTCTTGTATTATTATTACTTAATGGTGAAACAATAAAATTCGATAAATCACTGAATAGTTCACATAATACATTTCTTCTTGCTATTTCATCAAGAGAATTACCTTCCATTCCGCATCCCTGTTCAAAATACAGATTAAAATAGCCACATGTGCCTAATAAAAATGATTTATGCGTATTATATTGGCTACTGTCAATTGCCTTTGAAACCATTAAGTCCGAGAGTTTATATTTATTACCAAACCTATCTAAAATAGTATCAAAAACTCCATTTGGAGTTATTCTTGACCCTGTTTGATTTATTTGTGCTTTTCCGGTATTGGCAGTAAATAATACCAACAACACCAAACTGATTTTTAGTAACCCACTACAGACTTTTCTAAAACTGTTGCAGTGATTTTTCTTTTTTTTGTAATTGTTTTTTTCATAGCTTTAATCTTTTAATTGTTTTGTTTTTGTTTTGTTATGTGCTCGTTCCAAAAGCACCATAATAATTAAAAGAAAAAAGCGTGGAACTATAACCTTTCCCACTAAAAAAGTTACCGCATTTTTTTTTGTTTGATTTCAAATCTAAGTATTCTAAAATACCTTTTTGAAAATCCAGTACAAATGTATGCAAAAATACAATCCATGATTTTTATTTCTTCATTATTTTTTAAAATAAATTTTTCATCAAAAAAAAAAGAGCCTGAACAAACGTCCTGGCTCTTTCAAAATTTTTCATTTTTAGTTTTTCATTAC
>JBAWXL010000324.1:0-4382 GCA_037144095.1 Bacteroidota bacterium | reverse complement strand
TGAAGAGACTGTGCTGGCTACGGATGATGTGGATGAAATTATTGAGAAGATTGACATTGGCGGCATTTCACTGATAAGGGCTGCTGCCAAGAATTATAAAGATGTGCTGATTGTTTCGTCAGTAGATCAATATCAGTCGCTAATGGGATTGCTGCATGAAAATGACGGATGTACCTCAGAGACCGAAAGGCGTGAGTTTGCAAGCAGGGCATTTGCCATGTCGTCGCATTACGATAGTTGTATTTTTAATTATTTCAATAGAGAACAGCAACTTCCCCTATTTCGGGTTTCGGCAAATCATCCCATGTCGCTGCGTTATGGTGAAAATCCTCACCAAAAGGGAGTGTTCTATGGTGATTTTGCGGAAATGTTTGAACAGTTTCACGGGAAAGCTATTTCGTATAATAATTTGCTGGATATAGATGCTGCCGTTTCTCTTATCCATGATTTCGACGAAACTACTGTTGCTATCATCAAACATAATAATGCCTGTGGACTTGCCAGTCGTGAAAATCTTTGGGATGCCTGGAAAGATGCCCTTGCTGGTGATCCTGTTTCGGCTTACGGTGGAATTATTATCTGCAATAAAGAAATTAGTCTGGTTGTGGCAGAAGAAATCAACAAGTTGTTTTATGAAATACTGATTGCACCTTCTTATCAAGCTGAAGCGCTGGAATTATTGAAATCGAAGAAAAACCGGATCATATTAAAGCTAAAAGCCGATTTTCAACATGTGAAAACTGTGCGCTCCTTATTGAATGGTTTTATCGAACAGGAAAAAGATGAAAAAGCAGAAACGGTAGAAGATTTGAAAACTGTCACAAAGAAAATGGCAACAGAGAAAGAAATTTCGGACATGCTATTTGCAAACAAAATTGTGAAACACAGTAAATCGAATGCCATTGTTTTGGTTAAAAACAATCAATTGCTTGGCAGTGGAGTTGGGCAAACTTCGCGTGTGGATGCGCTGCAACAAGCTATAGCTAAAGCAAATCATTTCGGATTCGACCTTAAGGGAGCCGTGATGGCTTCGGATGCGTTTTTCCCCTTTCCTGACTGTGTTGAGATAGCTCATGATGCAGGTATAAGTGCTGTGATTCAACCCGGGGGTTCAGTTAGAGATAATGAATCCATTATCTATTGTGATGAACATAAATTGTCGATGGTGATAACTGGGTTCAGACATTTTAAACACTAGGAAGATACAAGACCCAAATTCCATGTTTCAAGATCCAAGTTCAGAGGAGGAGATAAAGCTAAAATGTTAAATTTGCATGAGTATCTCTGGTATTTCTGACATATTTTCGCATAAAATATATTTCCTAAAATAAAACCTTTTCTTATAATTTGCGTACAATCAGCCAATAAAAATATTATTTGGTTTAAATTCAAGTATTTAAGATAATTAGATTACTTTTGTAAAAATTTTCAGCATGGGACTTTTTAATTTCTTCACTAAAGAAATAGCAATAGACTTAGGGACCGCCAACACCATCATCATTCATAACGACAAAGTAGTGGTGGATGAGCCCTCCATTGTCGCCATAGACAGGACGACCGGAAAAATCATCGCCATTGGCAAAAAAGCCATGCTTATGCATGGTAAAACACATGAAAACATTAAAACCATTCGTCCGCTTCGGGATGGTGTTATTGCTGATTTCCAGGCAGCAGAACACATGTTGAAGGCAATGATCAGAATGGTTGACGGACAAAAGAAACGTTTTTTCCCGCCGGCATTAAAAATGGTTATATGTATTCCTTCGGGGATAACTGAAGTGGAAGAACGTGCTGTACGCGACTCTGCTGAACAAGCAGGGGCAAAAGAAGTACGTTTGATTCACGAACCTATGGCAGCCGCTATTGGAATTGGAATTGATGTTCTTGAACCTATCGGGAATATGGTAATTGATATTGGGGGTGGAACCAGTGAAATCGCAGTTATTGCTCTGGGTGGAATTGTTTGTAACAAATCAATTCGTATTGCCGGCGACGATTTTAATGCCGATATTGAAGAATATATGCGCAAGCAACATAACATCAATATTGGTGAACGCTCTGCTGAACGTATTAAAATAGAAGTAGGTGCTGCCCTAACCGAAATTGATAACCCACCTGATGATTATGCAGTTCATGGCAGGGATATGCTAACAGGTATTCCAAAAGAAATCACAGTGAACTATCAGGAAATTGCACATGCTCTGGATAAATCAATCTCTAAGATTGAAGCTGCGGTATTGAACGCCCTTGAAATGACGCCTCCTGAATTATCAGCCGATATTTTCAAAACAGGTATTTATCTTGCTGGTGGAGGTTCAATGTTGAGGGGATTGGATAAGAGGATTTCGTTAAAGACAAAACTTCCTGTTCATGTTGCCGAAGACCCTTTGCGTGCTGTTGCCCGCGGAACCGGTATTGCTCTGAAAAACTTCGACAAATTCCAATTCCTCATTAAGTAATTGGTGCGCTTATCTTAATTTATACCGCAAATAACCATAATTTATGCGGAATCTTTTTTTATTTCTAAGCAGACAATATTTCTTTTTTATGTTTATTGCGTTTGAGGCAATTGCATTGATTATGCTTGTAAATAACAATGTTTATCAGCGCTCGGTATTTGTTACATCTGCCAATAATATGGCAGGAAATCTATACAGCTTTTCGAGTGATTTGACTGACTATTTCAATTTGCAAACCATCAATAAACAACTGGCTGACGAAAATGCCATTCTGTATTCATTGTCTAAGAATTCCTTCATTAAAACTATACAACAAAACTTTATTTATGAAGATACGGTTTATCGTTTACAATACCGATATATTGATGCCAAGGTGATTAACAATACTGTTACCAAACGAAACAATTATATCATGTTAAATAAAGGCTTTAAACAAGGTGTTGCCAAAGATATGGCGGTGGTTTCGCCAGAAGGTATTGTTGGCACGGTGAAGGAAGTGTCAGAAAATTTCTCTACTGTTCTTTCTGTTTTACATAGCGAATCGAAGGTGAGTGCCAAGATTAAACGATTAGGATATATTGGCACTTTAGTGTGGCCAGGAAATGATTATAAAACAGGTTTGCTGAAAGATATTCCTTTTCACATTCAAGTGAGGACAGGCGATACGATTGTGAGTAGTGGATATTCGTATACTTTTCCTGAAGGAGTTATGATTGGAAGGGTAAAAGATATTAAAACCAACCCCGGAGATAATTTTTTCTCAATAGTAGTCAATTTTTCAGTGGATTATAATAAGTTGGGGTATGTTTACATCATTAACAACCTGATGCAAAAGGAGCAATTGAATTTAGAAAAACTTACTCAGAAAAATGACAAGGGTATTAATTAATTACACTTTCCAATTTATTCTGTTGGTGTTGGTGCAGGTGCTTATCTTGAATCATGTCAATTTTAGTGGCTATGTTAACCCTTATCTTTATGTGATTTTTATTCTTTCTTTACCATTCGATATTCCAAAATGGGCACTTCTAACCCTTGCTTTCTTCTTAGGATTAAGTGTTGACATCTTCTCCGGAGTTATGGGTTTACACACAGCAGCCGTCGTTTTTATGGCATTTTGTCGTCCGGGGGTATTAAAGCTTGTTTCTACAAAAGATATGGCAGAAAAAGGGGGTAGTCCGTCGATACAGCAATTGGGGTTCAATTGGTTTTTCTCTTATTCTTTTATTCTTGTTTTTATTCATCATTTGATTTATTTCTATCTCGAGATATTTCATTTTTCGGGTTTCTTCTCTACATTACTCAGAGTGATTCTAAGCACTATTGTTACTTTGATTTTCATTTTCATTTTTCATTATATTTTTCATCCCTCTAAACGAAAGACTTAATTGATAATTAATAATAAAGTCGACTGTCTTCAATCGGCAGTCCGCAGTCAGTACCTGTTAATTGACAGCAGTTTTGTTCAATTACAAGCTTCTTTACAAATAGCAAATTGTGGATTTATACCATTAATCAATCTAAAATAATGGTTTTACTTACAGGCGGTACAGGTTTTTTAGGAGGGCATTTGTTGGTTGCATTATTAAAAAAGCATGAAAGTGTAAAGGTGATTCACCGAAAGTCAATTGAACAAAGCAAGCAAAAACTTTTACCTATTTTCAACTTTTATACCGATTCTCCTGAGACCATTTTCAATAAAATTCAGTGGGTGGAAGCTGATGTTTTGAATATTCATTCATTGTCGGATGCCATGCAGGGAGTGACTCTTGTGTATCATTGTGCCGCTGTGGTTTCTTTCAATAAATCAGAAAAGGATGAAATGATGACAAGCAATGTGGAAGGAACTTCTAATGTCGTGAATGCTTGTCTTAAACAAGGAGTTAAAAAACTTTGCTATGTGAGTTCAATTGCCGCTTTAGG
>JBAWXL010000323.1:0-4457 GCA_037144095.1 Bacteroidota bacterium | reverse complement strand
TAAAGTCGGGCAAATGGCGGAACATCATTATGTGGGGGTTAGATGTGGAATAATGGATCAATTTGCTTCTTTGTTTGGTGAAGAAGGCAAGTTGGTGAAGCTGGATTGCCGTTCGTTGGAATATGAAATGATTCCTTTTAATCCGGACAAATACAGCATAGTTTTGCTTGATACCAAAGTTTCTCATAGTCTCGCTTCTTCTGAATATAATAAACGTCGCGCGAGTTGCGAAGCAGGGGTGAAGATGATTGCAAATACCTACAGGGATGTTGAAAGTTTACGGGATGTATCTTTAACGATGCTCGAAGAGTTTAAAAAGGAGATGGATGCAGAAACATATCATCGTTGTCTTTATGTTGTGGGTGAGATTGACCGTTTGCAGCGGGCTTGTGATGCTTTAAAGGTTAATGATTTCATCACCGTAGGCAAGTTGATGTTTGAAACGCATGATGGACTCCAGAATCTGTATGAAGTAAGTTGCAAAGAATTGGATGTATTGGTGCAGTTTGCTAAAGATTACCCCGAAGCAATTGGTTCGCGTGTGATGGGCGGGGGCTTTGGAGGATGTACAATCAGTTTGGTTGAAACAGCAAAAGAAGATGATTTTATCGAACAATCATCAATTAAATTTGAATCAATATTTGGATACAGACCTGAAGTGCACGAAGTAAGAATAGCCAGTGGGGCAAGAAGGTTGCTTTAGTTTAAATCCATGTCAATTAAATCTTCAAAATGTAAATGGGTTAGATTATATATTTTGACTCGCCAAATAAATTAAAATATTTCTGAAGGTTGATTAAATTTATCTGTGAAAACAAACTCATTGAAATTCTTTCTTTGACGTGGTGAAACTTCGAGATTTTTTAAGTTTTCAGGAAGCAAATCGGGTGAGTCTTTGTATCCAACAGCAAGAATTACAATTGGTTCTACAGTAGAAGGCAAGTGAAATAAGCTAATGGCTTTATCTTTGTGAAATCCCGCCATAGGATGTGTGTATAATCCCAGTTCAGTTGCCTGAATGCAAAGCAGGGCAAGGCTTTGACCGGCATCGAAAGTTGCATAAGTGCTGAATTTTCCGGTTGTCTTAGAAATAGTTTCTGCACAAACGAGAATTAGGAATGGGGCTTTTTTAGCCCAATCGCGGTTTCCTTCAACCAGACAGTCGAGTAGGTTGTTCCAACTCGTAGAGCCTTTGCTGCCAACCATATAGCGCCAAGGTTGATCGTTAAATCCGGATGAAGCCCAACGGGCTGCTTCGAATAGGCTGCGAATTTTTTCATTAGGGATTTCATCTTCGCGGAACGAACGTGGGCTCCATCTGTTTGATATTGTTTCAAGGATTGGATAGTCGGTATTGGCTTTTTTGTTCATATTATTAGTGTTTTAGATATTCAAGATTAGGTAATAAAAGAACTGCAAATGTCGTCATTATTTTGCTAAGTTTGAAGAAAGCGGTCTTTTTTATATGACCATTGCATGACTCCCATTCCAATTAAAATGGCAATAGCACCAATGATAAAAGTGGGAATAAAACCCAGCAATTCGTAAAAGAGAATTCCAAGAATTGGGGCAAAAATGCCTCTTACTCCGGTGAGAAACAAATGGACAGACTGATAATCGCCCACATCTTTACTTTTACAAAAATAGGCTGAACCGATATTCCAAAGGAGTGCCATGGTGGCTGCAAAAACACTATGGCTCAAGATGAATAAAATGAGCATATAATATATTCGTAGGGAACCCAATTCGAAATAATAAGGGAAAACCGCTGTGAGTACCAGGAAAATCAGATAGAGGAAGATGGATGCAAAAGTAAGAACAGCAAAGCGACGAGGATCAATTTTAGTCATCATTCGGCCAAACATAGGTAGCAGAAGTATGGAGATAATATTATAAGAATTTCGGTAGAAAGCCACACTCGAATAGTTAAGATTCAGACCTTTATCGAAAAAAATGTACATTACACTTACTGTGCTCATAAAGGCAAAGCCATAATAACCAAAGCCTATTTCGAAATGACGAAAGGGGCGGTCGTTTTTCAAAACTGCCCGCATCCGTTTCATGGAGGTGCGAATAGAATTCCAGAATTTTTCTTTAGGAGCCAATACGATGGGCTGACTGATATGAATTCCTGAAAGAAAAAAGATGGAAATTATACCTAAAATACCGGTAATGGGGAAAACATACACAAAAGCATAGTTATCCCAATCGAGCAACCAACCGTAAAGAAACGTAACCAAAAGCATCACAATTTTATTAGCAGTTGTGGCAATGCTGTATAGCTTTGCAAAGTGTTCGTGTCGGTAGTTGTTTTTCAGAAAAACATTAATCACCGGATAAACGATTGGAGATGAGAGGAAATAGAGCAGAAAAATGAGCAGAAACAAATAATGATAAATCGAAGTTCCCTCCATCGCTTGTTGAGTGTGAGGGAAAAATGCCAACATTAACAAAGGCAAGCGGGTAATGAGAGCGGTAATTCTGAGCAATTTCTTAGTATCGCGTACTCTTCGCAGAAACTCATTAAAAAACAACAAAAACACATAAACCAATACGCTGAACTGAAACAGAAAACTTAGAAGATAGCTCGAGCCATGAAGGCTTTTAATAAAGACGAATTCATTGAGCGCCAGCACCCCTAAGATGAAGCCTTCCATCAGAGAGTAAATCAGATGGAGTTTGAAAGTATGTTTTTCGAGTTGACCGAGAGAGAATTTTAAGATACTCATAATTAGAAGGTACAAAATAACGCATAATCTTTGTAAAAGTTCAGTAATAAGAATTTAATAATGGAAAGTTGAAGCTAAATTTGGAAAATCTGAATTTATAGAAAGAGCTTCAGGATAAAAAATAATAGTTTAATGATTGAAACAAATTATACTTTTGTACAAATAAATAATCGCGATTTTTATGAAAAACAAAGAAAAACCTTTCAGTAAAAAATGGATAACCTCTTATGTATATATAATCATTGGAACCTTTTCTGTTGCTGCTGCTTATGTTTTGTTCCTCTCACCTCATAAAATTATTCCGGGTGGGATTTATGGTATTTCCATTGTGTTGCACTACATTTCGAAGGGGGTTTTTGCTTTCGCGCCTGATGGTCTTCCAATTGGATTGACAGCGCTTGCTTTCAATATTCCGCTTACCTTGATTGCCATTAAAATATTGGGTCCACGCTTTGGTACGAAAACAATAGTAAGTTTTATTTTAACCTCCATATTTGTTGATACCCTAACGCATTTTTGGGGAGAACGCCCTTTGGTGAAAGATGATGTGTTGTTGTCCTGTGTGTTTGGAGGATTAATTTTAGGAATAGGTGTTGGCTTGATTTTCAAAGCAAAAGCAACGAGCGGAGGTTCGGATGTGATTTCAATGATATTGGCAAAATATACCAAAATGCCCATTGGACAACTGGTGATGATAGTGGATTCTATTATCGTAATTACCGGATTAGTGGCTTTTGGCGACTGGAAAATTCCTTTATACTCGTGGATTGTAATTTTCATTTTGGGAAAAACGGTGGATGTGGTGTTGGAAGGGATTAGTTACGACAAAACACTTTTTATCATCTCTGATAAGCATGATGAAATCAGAACCTTCATTATTAATGATTTGAATAGGGGAGGAACCTATATTGCCGGAAAAGGGATGTATAATGGTAGCGAAAAAAGCATCATTTTTACGGTGGTGAACCGACGCGAATTGTCGTTATTAGAAGAATTTATTAGTCGTATTGATGCTGATGCTTTTATGAGTGTTATTGATGCAAATGAAATCATTGGCAAGGGGTTTAAATCTATTGATGAGAAGGTAGGTACTTGATATACTGATTAATTAAGGTGAGGATATTTATGGCAGACAGGGATTTGTGAAACAATATCAAAAAGATGATTCGTTTCTGTAAATTACTATCTTAAACAACTGATTTATCGAATTCGACAATTAAGATTTCTATCAGGAACAATAAATTTTCTCAATTGAAAGTTTGGCTAATTTCATTCAAATGTAATCTTGTGTCATGGAAAACTCAAAGCTTTAGGTCAATGACTTAAATGGGGCTAGGAAACTGTAATCAAAAGAAATTGCAGTGTTAAATAGCGAGACAGAGCATTCAAAAAAGAGTGTACAGGACGCGACTTAAGTAAAAGAATGCTTATTTGTGAAATTAGATAACTATTTAATGAAATACCTATAAAAATAAATGAAATAGCTAATGACAATAAAGAAATAGCCAATGACAGCAAAGAAATAGCTAATAACATAAATAAAATCGCAAATGACATATATGAAAATGCTAATTATATAAAAGAAATCGCTAATTATGTATCAGAAATGACAATGTGTAATGGTTTAATGACAGTTGACAATGACTCTTGTTTGATTAACAGTGGGTTGTAATCAATTTCCAATAAGAAATATAAAAATAACAACGAGGGTCAGGAGACTTGCAGTGG
>JBAWXL010000322.1:0-4489 GCA_037144095.1 Bacteroidota bacterium | reverse complement strand
AAGGATAGAAATATTTTGCCATTTTTGGTTACAATATTGTTGATAAGGTACTAAGTGCCCCCTAGCATTCTTCCGAACCCACCCTATATCGTTAGGAAGCCGCCTACTATCGTCAGGAGTCTTTCCAAGGTCGTCAGGACAACTCCCTACATCCCTTCCGAGGCAAGCAAACATCGTCAGGAGTCCATCCTACATTGTCAGGAGTCCATCCTACATCCTTAGGAGTCCATCCTACATCCTTAGGAGTCCACCCTATGTCGTTAGGAAGCCGCCCTACATCGTCAGGAAGCCGCCCCATATCGTTAGGCAGTCATCCTAAGTCGTCCGGAAGCTTCCCTACACCGTCCGGAAGCCGGCAAAATACCTTCGGAAGCATCCTTTTTGCCCATATTTCCCACCCTACATCGTCAGGAGACCATCCTACATCCTTCGGAACCTGCCTTACATCGTTCCGAGACCACCTTACATCGTCAGGAACCCAACCCCCATTTTTCCCATCCCATCTGTAAAAGAATAACATTGTTGGCACTAAAATCAAAACAATGACCCTTATCAAATTCCGAAAAATAATTGAGCGAATGTTGTTCTCCCCAATACATTAAATGTTTTCTGCAATATTTGGATTGAAGGGGGTGTTTTGAATGGGTTGCGAACGTTTAAAATCTTTCATAAGGAGGGCATTGGCATCGAACTCGATTTCTATTGCCCAGTCTAAATAGTTAATGTATAATCCGTTGTTGAGCATGTAGCCTGAAGGAGTGTAGCCTGAAAGGATTTCGGTGTATTTTGTGATGCCGCCTTTGTAGTTGAAAGCTATGACAAATTCGTCGTTGGGGGTTTTGTTTTTTCGCAATTGCAGTTTTACGTATATTACATTGTTAAGGCTTAAATAGAACACTTTGTCGGTGCTCTTGATGATGGGGTTGTTTTCGAGGGCAGTCTTAATGGAAAATAAAATTGGGAATACGTCGTCGATGTTTGCTTGTATTTTTTCGGTGTCAGATATTTGAACTTCGTAGAGAATTTGTGCTAGTTTTGGTTTTTTTTCTTCTTTTTCGAAAAATATATGAAAGATATAGGGTCGGGTTATGTCGCAGTTAAAGATGTTGATGAGGTCTTCTTTCCAATCGGTATGTGAAACATAATCGTATTTATTGTATGTTTTCCAGAACAATTCGTAGTTGCGTTCGTCGAAGGGCAGAATTTCTTCAATTTGAGGTTTATAGTGAGATGATTTGGGGTTTGCATTTGTGATAATTTCCTGAAACAATATGGTGGTGATGAATTGAAATGCTTTGTTTTCTTGTTCTAAATCGAAACTTTTGGTACTATATTTATAGTTATCTCTTATTTGGATTTCTTTGGTTAAGTTTCTTTTCAGGCTTGAACGTTCGGATTTATTGTTCATAATTTTCATAAACACCTCGTATTTTTGCTTTTTGAGATGGTAATTTTCTAATTCGATGCCTGATAGTTCTTCCGGATTTTCTTTGCGAAAATTAAAATAATCATAGACATCGAGTTTGGCTTCTCTTAGTTTTTGGTTTATTAGATTTTCTTCGATAGTTAGGATTTCATTTTCTTCTAATTTTGCTTTTATACGGGATTCAATGTCGGCTACATTATGGTTATAGAGGGCGGTTAGCCTCGCAACTTCTTTATTGTAAACATATATGCCCGCATGGTTATTTATCAAAGCGGTTTTAATGTCCCGGTTTGATTCAGAGCTATATTGATAGATTTTGCTTTGAACGTCTCTGCTGTTATTTTTGTTGAGAATTTTGCGGATATTTTCGGAAAATGCTTCGGTGGTGTAGTATTGGTTTCGGAGAGAAAGCAGATCGTCTTTTTCGTTGGAACTTTCATCTGGCTGTCTGTCTTTTAAATCGGGGAAAAGTGAAACCAGGAATTTTCTATCGACAAATATCCAACTGAATTGAAATCTTTCTTTTATATCAGCGATAAATTTATCTGAATTGATACGGGGCTGAGAGATTTTATCGAAAATGAAGTAGGGATGTCGTTTGATATAAAAATCATCGATGCTGTGTTCGGAGAATTTGTTTATCAAATAAGTTTTGATTTCGACGAAGGATGTTGGGTTCATTTTAAATTAAAATTAAAGATTTGTGAATGATAAAATTATATAATGATACAATGATAGAATTCTAAAATTTAAGTTTTAGGCTACGTGTCTGGGTTTATTGGTTTATATTAAATTGATGTTGCAAATATACATAAATATTAGATTAGTTAGACAATTTTATTCAAAAATATTTCGAGTGCTAATTTTGTTTCAAATATCAGAAAAATAATTAATTTTGAAGTGTGATTTGACTTGCAAATAATGTGCAATGGATTGATGAATGATGAAGATTAAAAGTTTTGAGATTTGCTGTAAATCAGAAATATAGGATCGTTTATTCTTGTTCTGAATTCATGCATTTAGTGCAGGCTTTTGACCCGGAGTTTTTGTAGCAACAATGAATATACTACAATGAAAGTTAGGCTTAAAGATTTGCAAAGGATTTTATTTGAAGAATAATTGAGAAAAGGTCGTTTATTTTAGAATTGAATACATTTTTTTAAAGTCGGATTCACATTTTTGTTTTTTTAGTTTAACAAAGTCAAAAAAAACCATGAACAACTTTATAGTTTCTGCCCGAAAATATCGCCCTCAAACCTTCGACACTGTGGTGGGTCAGGGCTCTATCACTTCAACGCTGAAAAATGCCATCAAGCATGGCACCTTAGCCCAATCGTTTTTGTTTTGCGGTCCGCGTGGAGTGGGCAAGACCACTTGCGCACGTATTCTTGCCAAAACGATTAATTGTCAGAACATCACCGCCAGTATTGAAGCCTGCGATGAATGTCCTTCGTGCAAATCTTTCAACGAAAATGCCTCGTTCAACATACATGAATTGGATGCGGCTTCGAACAATTCGGTGGATGACATCCGTAACCTGGTGGATCAGGTGCGCATTCCGCCTCAGGTAGGCGATTTTAAGATCTATATCATTGATGAAGTCCACATGCTCTCGACCCAGGCTTTTAATGCTTTCCTAAAAACCCTTGAAGAGCCTCCCTCCTACGCGAAATTTATTTTGGCGACGACCGAAAAACATAAGATTATCCCAACCATATTGTCGAGATGTCAGATTTACGATTTTAAGCGAATTTCGAACGACGATATTGTGAAGCATCTGGAATATGTGGCCAATAGCGAACATGTAAACTATGAAGCCGAGGCGTTGCACATCATCTCGCAGAAGTCGGATGGTGCGCTGCGTGATGCCCTATCGATGTTTGACCAGATTGTGAGTTTTTCGGGTGGGGACATCAGCTATAAGGCTGTAATTGATAATTTGAATGTGCTGGACTATGAGTTCTACTTCAAATCTGTCAACTTAATTCTGCGAAAGAATGTTCCTGAATTGTTGCTAACTTTCAACGAAATTATTGAACGTGGTTTCGATGGGCAACATTTCATCAATGGACTAGCTGCTCATTTTCGTAATTTGTTGGTTTGTCGAAATGTCTCGACAGCTAAACTTTTCGAATCGAGCGAATCGACCCGCAATCGGTATATTGACCAGACCAATGAATGTTCGGATGCTTTTTTGCTGAAAGCTTTAGAAATTACTAATCAATGCGACCTAAACTACAAAAACAGCAACAATAAGCGGCTGTTGGTTGAATTGAGCTTATTACAGCTACTTTCGCTCCTACAGGCTCCTAATTCGAGTACTGCTTCGGCACCTCCGGTAGAAAGACCCGTTGAAGCTCCTGTAAGCAGACCTCAAACAGTGGTTCCGAGACAAGAAGCTCAGACGAGTGCTGTAGTTGAAAAGTCGGAAACCGTTAACAGCGATCCGTTTCATGGCAAAATGCCCTCGGTGAAAGCACGCACCATCTCTATCAGGTTGCCTGTGCAACAAAACAGCACCCAGGCAAATCCTTTAGCAACAGAGTCGACCGCAACTTATCCGATAAATTCAGATCCGTTTTCAGCAGAAACATTTTCGAAAACCTGGGATTCGTATGTGCAGGACTGCAAAAACGAACCCACTCTCTATTCGTGTTTGACCACTCGCAAGCCTATTTTGCATGACAATAATGAAGTAGAACTTATTTTAGATAATAATATTCAATTCGATTTTATTAATGAAAAACGGATGCATTTGATAGACTTTTTGAGACAATCGCTTAAGAACGACAGTATTAATGTGAAATTTACAGTTGAAGAAAAGGTGATTGAAACAAAAGCCTATACATCGCAGGATAAATTTAATAAACTGGCTCAAATAAACCCGAATCTTATTCATTTTAAGAATGAGTTGAATTTGGATTTGTCGGTTTAACCCAAATCCGTCATTAGGAAATCAAGATTGAATTTCATACGGTATATGTATCATACCTGAGGAAGCCCAAAGCCCCTTAAACCATTCACGTCGCTTCATTTCCATTGAAAGTTTAAGGATTGTAGAGT
>JBAWXL010000321.1:0-4490 GCA_037144095.1 Bacteroidota bacterium | reverse complement strand
GTATTTATTGTTTGTAAAACAACTAAATTCCCTTGAGTAAATGACTGTTGTCCTTTACTTATATTAATAAATAAAAGCAAAGAAAAAATAGAAGCTATCATTCTAAGCTGATAATAAAGTACATTGTTTTTAATCATATTGATAATTTTTAGATTTTAAATTAAAACTATTTAAGTTGCAAAATTACATCTCGAATATCTCTTAATTATTAATCTAATATTATCATTTTATTATTTTAAAAAACCAGCCTATTTAGTGAGCATTTTTCAACTCCTTAGCATTAAGTCATTTCGTCATGTAATTCTATTTAAAGTTTACAAATATGGATAAATACTTGTGCAGCCAAATTATCCAAAATTTCAATTAACCCTTTTAGATGTATTGAAGAATATTCTTCATCAAACTTTTTTCACAAACAGATCATTACTTGTCTTCTTTTTCGGCTTTTTTAGTAGTTGTGTAAAAAGCTGCATGTACAGCTGCTGGGCAGGGTATGGTATCCCCTTTTTGCGAAAACCAAATAACTTCATTGAGTTGAGCATCGGGTACTCGGTCTTCTGCAGTGAAATCAAATTTTTCACTCTTCTTCTGCCATTCATTCAAAGCAGTATTTCTTTCTTCAAGATTTACATTGGCTTCCAATGCAGAAAACGGAGTGATGTTGACACTGTCCGAAAAACACCTCCACATGGGGCAGGCAGCAGCATCATATTGGCTCATGGGCGGCAACCCGAGTATCAGTTCGATGGTTCTCAACATTGAAGAAGTGGAATAAGCTGAATGATCTACAAAATTTCTTTTGACAAATCCGCCTGCAACATAAGCCGGACTGCGATGAGCATCCACATGATCGGGACCATTCTGTGCATCATCTTCCAGAATAAAAACCACACTCTCGTTCCATATGTTACTTTTGCTTAAATAATCGACAAATAAACCAACTGCAAGATCATTATCTGCAACTTGTGCTGTTGGACTTAGAGCTTTCAGTTGTAATCCCTGAGTATGATCGTTAATAAAGCGAAGTGTGCTGAGTTGAGGCACTTGATTGATGGCAATCAGCGAATCAAAATCTCTTTTCCACTGATGAAAACGGCTTGTATCTTTCACAGTTTGATCCCAACTAGTATAGTATTGGCAATAATGATCTTTCAAAACCGGAATATTCGGTTTATAATCATCAGCAAATTCTCCATAAGTGCGATAACTGAGTCCAAATTTTTTGCACAAGTCCCATATAAATCCATTTTTATTACTGGCAATCTCTCGTGTTCCCTCAGCATTATAAAAACCACCACGACCACCATAACTTGTGGGCCAGTTCTTTTCAAGGAAATCTGTTGCATAGGCTGCCATACTCCAGTTGTGTCCGTCAGCACTAACCTCACCATCAACATAAAAGTTATCAAGCAACACGAATTGTTTTGCCAAAGCATGCTGATTGGGTGTAACCTTTTCGCCAAAAAGTACCAACGACTTATCGCCGTTTCCTTGGGGCATATCGCCCAAAATCTGATCATAAGTCCGGTTTTCTTTGATGATATAGAACACATGTTTGATGGGCGAAGCATCACCCACTTTTTGGGGAATGGGATTTCCGGCTTTCCCTTGTGCCTGCATTTCGATTTGTTTATTATATGGAGTGTTTTTATAAACAGCTTGCGAATAAACTCTCATTTGTTTTTGGTCAGGAAGCGGTATAATGCTAAGTGTTCCAATAAACAATCCGCCAATGTACTGCACTTTGGTGGTCTTAATGATGCCACCCTCCTGATACTGCACTTCTTCATTGTTGCTCATGGGGTTGGGGCCCATAGGATTTGCTAATGATGAAAATCCTTTTCCATTGGCAACAAAAATATTTTTACCCACCACACGTACACAAGTGGGATACCATCCTGTGGGAATAAATCCCAAACTCTTACTATTACCGGCAATACTTACATCAAAAACTGCCAGGCAATTGTTATCAGCATTGGCAATATAGAGGATTTTATCGTTTTTGCTCAATGCCACACTATTTGTGGTTGAACCATTTGGGGCATCTGGATAGAGGGCTGCATTGAGGGTTTCAATAACCATTCGTTTGGAAACATCTATAACCGAAACCGTGTTATCATTGGCATTAGCAACATAAAGAAATGAACCATTGTGCGACAGGCACATATCGTTTGGATGATCACCCACCGCAATTGAACTAACAAAGCTCTTTTTCTCCGTATCGAATATTTCTACCTTGCTGCATCCCCAGCAACTGATGTACAGAAATTTGTTGTCAGGCGAAAGCAGGCAGGTGTAACCTTCGGCTCCCAAAGAATAAATATCAGTTTTGTTTTTTGCATTCAGGTCTATCCTGTAAAGAGAATTGTTCTCTTTAGTAACGGCATAAAGAATGTTATGCTGATCGTCAAAAGCAATTCCGGCAGGAGATATCAAATTTGGCCAGGGTTTTCCTAAAACAATAGTATCTTTAGGTACAAGCTTTTTGTGGCTAATGTCGAAGCGAACTACCCAATTGTCATTGCCGCCTGAGGCAAACAACCATTGTTCATTACTGGTAAAAGTAAGTCCCAGCCAACTCTTGCCCAACAAAACTGTATCAAGTACTTTTTGATCCGCCATATCAATCAGTTGAATAGTTTGATAACTCTGACCATTGTTGGTCACAGCCATCAACTTTTCCGATTTGCTTACAGCGATATTCAATGGCAAATCGCCTAATTTGATACTTTTTCCCACAGGAGTAAGACCCCAACCATTAGGTAATAATATTCTTTTGCCATCAATTTCCTGAGTGGATTGCCCAACTACAGACAGATTCGAAAGTAATGCAAAAAAGCAAAACAGCGGGATTATTTTTTTCATAAAAACAGTTTAAGGCTAATTGAGTATATCTTTATACAAAATTATATTTTTTTGTATTAGTGATGAGAATTTTCGCAATAATATATGTTTTATATATACAATTTGATTCGACTTAAAATTCATACTCAGTCTGATCAGAAATTATTTCTTACTAATCAAGTACATAATAAATCGTACTTACGCTTATCTTTGTATCAACATCATTCTGCTGGTAATTGGCACTCCTTTAATTATAGCTTTTAAAATGTAAGTTCCATCATCCTGTCCACAAACGTCAATAGAAGTTTTTTCAACATCATTGGCATTATGTACCTTCTTTACTAATAGACCATTGATGTTGTAGATTTCAAAATCTGATCCTCTTAAATCCTGATTACAATAAATATCAAATTTTCCACAAGAAGGGTTTGGAATGATTCTAACATCCGTGGATTTATGCTCATTGTTTTCAACATTGGTTGTTGCATTAATTAAGGTATATGAATCAATAACTGAACCGGCATCATTCATTGCGTAAGCATGTAATGTGTCTGTATCAAAATCGAAACGCATATAACTTAATCCGGTCGATGTAATTACAATATTTGACTGACCTGATGCCGGGGTATAAGCTGCTGCTCCACCTCCACCAAGTGTCAAATGAACTACATTTGAAACAACTCCTCTTGCATAGTAATGATTATGTCCGGCAACAACCATAGAAACATGATATTGCACGCATAAAGGCTGAATAGTTGTTTGAACTGTTGTGTTGTTGGCATGACCCCCACCAGCAGACCATCCTGGTTCGTGTAATAAAATTATTTTCCATTTTTTTGTAGAAGTGCTTAGGTCATTAACTAACCAATTGTATTGAGCAGAACCGGAAGTGTAGGTATTATATTGGTCAATTACTGTATAGTGAACAGGACCATAATCGAATGAATAGTAACACCCACTACTTACATTAGGATAATTATAAGGAAAATATTGTTTGAAATAAACCCCATTTCCTTCATGATTTCCCTTAACACCCATTTCAGCCAATGTAGCTTGCATTGTTAAAAGATGAGCATCGTTTGTTCTATTGAAAAATTCATTAGTCCAATTAGATTCTGCATCAGCAGCAACCCAATCTCCACTATGTGTAATTAATGTTTGATATTCAGGATGTGCAGCAATTTCCGCATCAATTGCTGTTGTCACTTTTTCAGGATTTGTTGCACCATCTCTTGTATCGCCCCAGCCATAAACAGATACTTTAGTTGCTGAATTATCTGGTGCTGATGTGAAAGAACCTGTTAAATTAGTAGTACCAAAACTTACTTTGTAATAATACTTTGTTCCCGGTGTGAGCCCTGTTATGGTATATTTATGCTGATGAGTAGAAGTGGAATATTCTGTTGTATTAGTTGTTCCAATACTATAAGTCAAATCGGTACCCCAAATTAACGTACAACTACTTGTTGCTGATAATTGCCAAAGAACAGTCATTTGCGTATTATCTAATGGATAAATCAGATAAGGTCCCTTACTTATGGTTTGAGCATTCAATAAAAATCCCGTTAGAATAAACAGGATGAGTAATTTGATTTATTGATTATGCACTTTTGTACCAGAAAGGATATACCCCAGCAATAAGTACT
>JBAWXL010000320.1:0-4585 GCA_037144095.1 Bacteroidota bacterium | reverse complement strand
GTCTATTAGTTATAAACATCGTTGTTAACAATCCCTTATCCCGAACTCAGGTTATCAGATATTAGATCGCCATAAAGTAAATATATTGGCTCCAATCGCTTTTACCCGTTGTTGCACGATAACAGAAATAATTGGCTGTTACGGAAACATCTTGGGAGCTTCAAATTGTTTTAATAGAAGAAAACGGATAATCGGGACACAGATGATATTAAATCAAGGGTTAAACCAACAGAATTTAATTGAATAGATGATGATATTTTGAATTCATCTTGTAATAGTTCATTATTGCTAACCAATGAGCAAGTCGGGAAATGTAGATTATCTGGAGTCCAATTTTGATATAGCATTACAATTGCACAAGATATATCGTTATTTAGAACTTTTAGCATTAAAAACTTATTTAAGTCTTGATTTTAAAGGTTTCTAATGCAAAATAATAATTTTATTTTTTCTATACTTTTAATTTCTGTAATATTATTAACCTCAAGTTCAGCGTGTCGGATTTTTTACTCATTGATTGATGAGGTTTTTCTTTTTATCCAAACAACAATTCGTCGATATGTTTTTTGTAATCTAGTATGGTGGATTGTATCACACGATGGGCTTCTTCTTTCCCGTATACCACAGGAATTTCACAGCCGCGTTTTTCGCCGGGCATGTCTTTATAGGTTAAGAAATAATGTTTCAGGCGGGTGATGACTGCCGGAGGAATATCTGATATATCATTATAATCGCCATACACGGCATCGTCTAATAAAACTGCAATAATTTTATCGTCGGCTTCGTTGCGATCGAGCATGCGAAAACCGCCAATGGGTTTGGCTTTCACTAAGAGATTTCCGTGTGAAATTTCTTTTTCGGTGAGTACACAAATGTCAAGTGGATCGTTATCGCCAACGATATCATTGCGCTCGAGGCATTCGTTGGTGAGGGCTGCCAGCTGTGCACCACAATGTGTTTGTGGAATGAAACCATATAAAGCAGGAATGATGTTGGAATATTTCTGCGGACGGTCGATTTTGAGGTAGCCGGTAGCTTTATCTATTTCGTATTTTACTGTATCGGTTGGTACGACTTCAATGAAGCATACCAGCGTGTTTGGGACATCGGAACCGATGTCGACGCCATGCCAGGGATGTGATTTATATCGTAATCCCATCAGCCTTCCGATTGGATCTATTGCTCTGTTTTTATTCATCTTATTTGAGTTATTTTTTTATATTTCGGGATATGAAATGCGGATGTGATAAATGTTTAATAGTTTTTGTTTGAATATCTTTTTAATCTGATTGATGTCTCTAAAACTGATTTCCGCATGAATAAACTGATCGTTTTCGAGTTGGCGATTGGTGACGCTTTCCACCAGATTGTTTATTTTCTCTTCATCGGGTTGAGTTAGCGAACGGCTGGCCGCTTCAACCGAATCAGCCATCATCAGTATGCAGGTTTCGAGCGAAACAGGAACAGGTCCGCGGTAGGTGAAACGCGCTTCATCAATAGGTTCGTTGGGATGGGCGATTTTATACTGATTATAGAAATATTCTGTCTTTTTAGTTCCGTGATGGGTACGTATGAAATCGATGATCTGCTCGGGAACTTTATGTTTGCGGGCAATTTCAATTCCTCGTATTACATGCTGAATAAGAATTTGTGCACTTTCGAGGGGAGTGATTTCGCTGTGCGGATTCATTCCTGAACTTTGGTTTTCGATGAAATATTGAGGCATTTCAATCTTCCCAATGTCGTGATATAATGCGCCCACTCTTACTAACAGAGGATTCCCGCCCACGCTATACACCGCTTCTTCGGCAAGATTCGCTACTTGCAAGGAGTGTTGAAAGGTGCCGGGAGCCAACATAGATAGTTTTCGCAATAAAGTATTGTTAGTATCAGCCAATTCGAGTAAGGAAACATTGGTAACAAACCCGAATATTTTTTCAAACATGTAGATTAATGGATAAGCCAACAGGGTGGTGATGGCGCTTACAGCAAACATCGCCACATCAGAAAGTAATATTTTTTGTATGGAAGCATCTTCAATAAGAACGATGCCGAGGTGGGTGATGTTATAAGTAAGAAGAATAAGAAATGAGGTGAGGAAAAACTGTGACCGTCGGTGCAGATTTACCACACTGATGATGGTGATGATGCCCGCGATGAGTTGGAGAAAGAGAAACTCGAAGCTGTTGGGGACCAGAAACCCGATGAGAATGATGGTGATTAGGTGGACAAAAAGGGCGAGGCGGGTGTCGAAAAACACGCGAACCAGCAGGGGAACCATGCAGATGGGCACCATGTAAAGGTAATCTACATAATTGTTGGCTACCACGCTGGTGATGCCTACCATCATGATAATGAGCATCAAAAGAAACACCAGTTTCTTGTTATGATTGTAGATATCGCGGCGAAAAGCATAGAGAAACAATGCAAAAACCGTCATCGACATAGAGATGAGGATGACTTGTCCCAGAATTAACAAGATACTTTTATGCGTTACGTCGGTCTGCTTTTCGTATTGCCGGCGCAGCGATTCGATGACGAGAAACTTTGGGCTGTTGAGGATTTCGCCTTTCGAAATGATTTTCTCTCCCTTTTGAATCAGGCCATAGGTGGGCGAAATGAGGCTGAGTAAGGATTGTTTGTCGGTTTGAGTTTTTTCGACTTCAAACTTAATATTTTCAACCAAATGACGCTGAATGATGGGATAAAATGAAGAATCGAGTGATTTATTGCCAAAAAGCTCGAGTTTGATTTCTTCTTGTGCGCTGCTGAGGGTGTACACTTCGTTCAGAAAATGTTCTTCGGCAACTTTATCGTCGTTAATCTGAATGAAAATAAAGTCGGGAGGTTTGTTCTGAATTTCGGGATTGTTTTCGATAATGCCATTATTATAGAAGCGGCTAAGCAAATCGCTGATATTTTGCTCGGTCTGTTTGAAGGCGAATAGATTTGTGTTCTTATAAAGTATGGCCCAATGTTGCGAAAATTCTTCTTTGCATTTCTCAATTTCGCGCAGGGAGATGCTGTTGTTTTTGCTGAAATAGGGCTTAAAGTTCTTAAGCGAAGCCGATTTTTCGGCATTTAGTTGCGAATCGGGCTTAAGGATAGCAAAATCGAATGGAGCTATCAAATCGGCATGCATCCAGGGTTTGCCGTTGTGGTAGTCGTATTTAAACTTGGCTTCTTTTGGAAAAATAAACAGCAAAATAACCACCGCCAACACAAAAAGCACCATCTTGTAGAGCAAGGCGTAGTGGTTGCGCAGCTTAGAAGCAAAGTCATTCATGAGTTCGTTATTAGGGTTGCTAAATTAGTAAAAATGTTTGGTAACAATGAATATTTTTTGTTTTTTTAAGATAGGCTAATAGACTTTTAGGCGTTTAGCTTTTTAGTCCTTTAGAAAAAGCCCCAAGTCGCAAATTTCAAGATCCAAGTTGCAAGGGTGCTCATCTTTGAATTTTGGGCTTTTAGAGTTGAATAGCTGCAAAGAAAAAACCTTTTTCATTTCATTATTCAATCAAAGCGCTCCACGGAATGCTTGGAGGGCCATAGGTGTTTTTTTTTTCTTTAAATTCTCTACGAGCATAATACCAAACTCTAGTCAGACCCATATCTGCTTCGAAAATATGGATGTGTTTGCCTACATCAGCTACGCCATCATAGTTAAACTCTTTTATCGGAGGTGCCACCTTAACATCGGGTGGAGTGAAAGCAATAAACACCTGTATGCTTTTTACGCCTTCTTCTAATGCTTTGCTTTTTCTTCCCGGAACACCAATCTCACTCACATGACAATGATTCATATTCTTAATCACACGACCAGACAAATTACCTGCAAGTTGATTTTCATCAACAACCAAAGTTTTTGATCTGGTAGCTTTTGGAATCGTAAGTCCCATTTTCTCTTTTTGCTTAACGGTAACATTTTTATTGAATCGAATGTAGCGTGAAATAAAAATTCTCAAGCTGGTGTCGTCAGGATTATTTTTGTTTCCACTTTCATAATCTTTTCGGGCACTAAGCAGTTCTGTTTCGTCAGAATGAGTAAAATTTTTCGAACTAACAACAGCCCAAATTGTTTCCCATCGTTTTTTCTTTTTTCCTGAGGTATTGGTTAGTAATTCCCATTCACCTAAAGCGCGATTTGATAAACCCCAAGCTTCCTTACAATCATTGGCAACATTCACAAGGTTTTCTTGCCAATTATCAAATAAACTGTTTTTATGAGGTACGAAATCTTTACTGGGCATAGTGCTATTATATTTACATGCTGTTAAACTTAATTTTGTTTATTGAATACTAATGATATAACATCAAAGTCGAGAGCAAAATCTATTCCCCTGGAATTTCCGGGGGCTTCGCTGAGCTTTCGGAGGACATAGTTTTAAACTTAATCTTCGCCCCCAGAACTTCCAGGGGCTTCCTCCACGTCACGAACTATTCCCCCAGAACTTCCAGGGGCTTCCTCCGCATCACGATCTATTCCCCCAGAACTTCCAGGGGCTTCCTCCGCATCACGAACTATTCCCCCGGAACTTCCGGGGGCTTCCTCCATTTCATGAACTATACCCTTTTAAGTCTGGTT
>JBAWXL010000319.1:0-4661 GCA_037144095.1 Bacteroidota bacterium | reverse complement strand
CTATCAGGGCGATTATGAATACAACCAGTAAAATAACAGCGATAAAAAAGATTACTTTAAACATGAAGATACTAGGTAAAAAATCAGGTCAGTATACCATTATTTGACTTGAATCGATTACCTTAACGGTAAGTACTAATCAACAAAAGGCGCTAAAGTTCCACAGGATTTAGTGGCAGATTTGATTACATTAAAAATACTTAACACCGCCAATTTCAGGTATAAAAAGGCCAGTATTACCCAGCCTGTTTTTACTACTTTTAAACGCTAGGGCAAGCAGAAAAGGATAAATGCAAAAGTACATGAGGAAATTGCAAAGTTGTAGGAATCCACTCCCCTAGTCTCGGCGGTTATTGTACGCCCACTCACCGATATGCGACGTGTAGGGATTTTAGCTATGCCCCTGCCTACCTCAGGTGAAATGTTAAGGCTATTGTAAACCCGTCAGCCATGCAAGCCTTTTAAGCGTTTATAGCATGTTATGATTACCAACCAGACTAACACCCGGTCATAACCGGATATGGATGTGCCATGAAACCATCAAAAAAAATAGTTTATTTAATGCTGATTGCCTTGTGTAACATTTCATTAGTTTATGCCAAACAGGAAAGAAGCCAAGAAGCAAAAGACAGCTTCAAATATTCACACCCCTGCCCATCCAATGGCAATAATCATGGCCCTTGTCCTGGCTATGTGATTGACCACATCACACCCTTAGCCTGCGATGGCGCAGATGATCCAGGTAATATGCAATGGCAGACCGAAGCGGAAGGCAAGGCTAAGGATAAATGGGAGCGTAAAGGCTGCAAGACTGGTAATTCTGGCAGCCATTCGTATTCTGGAAGCAGCTCAAGCGGATCGGGCAGTTATCAGACTGGGCCCAAAGGAGGCTGCTTTACCTATTCAGCAAGTGGGAAAAAGAAATATGTGGATCACTCGTATTGTGGGCATTGATATCCACAAAAGCTGTACCAGCCTATTTCAGCTTTGGTTTAGATAATCTAAGCCTTACTTGTTCATACGATTCACCGGGTCGAGCATGTTTTTCTATCAATTCCCTTGTGATTCGTTGTGGTTTATCTGGTGTTGTTATTGAATATTTGAATATGAATGAGACTACCTCACGACCATTTTTTCTTTGCGTATATGTAACTTTACAGTCTGTATGTTCATTAATAGATTTTAGTGATGGTTCTAAAATGTATCGTTTGAAATCATAGAGCCTTTCATATTCATCATGGATATCAAAGATATATTTTAACCTTGATATTTCAATTTCATAATCTTGATTTTTCCATGCTTCGGATATCAATAATTCGAACAACCTGATTGCATACACAGATTTTAGTTTACTTATTTGTTCTATGGAGAATTTAGAGAAGCATCCACTTGTTAGGCTGCTAAGGTAAGGTAACATCTTTTCAGAGAATTTAATAACAACCTTGCCTTCACCATCATAATAATCAGCAAAAGACACCCATCCTGTTTTAGTCCTTGATAATTTAGGATTATCAGGGTCTGATTTTTCTATTGTTACTACCTTTGAAAGTAGGCTTGTAGCCGCCTCCGATATCTCAAGATAAGCATTATTAACATTCTTCAATTTGAAAAGACGAGAAAAATATACTGCCGTAATAGTAAACTCATCATCGCGTGAGATTGGCTTTCTTGGGTCGGGTATTTGGGATATAGCAGCCAGTAATAAACGCTTTTCATTCAAGGTCATAGAAAATGACGCATTGATGAGCAGATTGGCTTTATAGACAATGGGGTTATCTTTCATTTTATTAAATGATTTAAAAATAGACCCAATTATATAGACTTTTAACGAAAAATTACAAAAATATTCGTCTAATAGTATATTATTCTCGTCTTACAAGTATATTATTCTCGTCTTACAAGTATATTATTCTCGTCTTACAAGTATATTATTCTCGTCTTATCTTTTTGTAAGTATATGAAAAATATACAAATTTATAGCTCTTAAAAGGATTAAAACAATTAAAAATAAAAGAGCTGTATTTTTTGTTGCTATTTTTGTTCTTATATTAGGCTTTCGATACATAACTCAAAAAGCTCAATAAGTAGCTCTGGTGTAAGTTTATACCGTTTTACCAAACCCATTATCTCAGATAACTTTTCTTCATCATTCAATTCAGAAGCATCACGACCTGATAATTCAAGTATCAACTGTAAATCACTAATACCTGTTAAATTTACTTTAACAGGTTCATTACCCATTACAACATTCAAAAATTCCTCGTCAGATGCCGAAAGAGCCACTATTTTGGATGCTAGCGGCTCTTTTTTGGTCTCAACTAGTGTTTGTTTGGGTTCTTGTGGTTCTTCTTCTTTCGGCTTGAATAACTGCTTCACAGACACAACAGTTAATGTTTGGTTGAATACATTTTCTTCCAAAAACTTTAGAGTAACAGTTTTTCTATTAGCAGGTTTTGCCAGTTCATAAACTATGGTTGGTCCAATAGAGATAGCCTGCGCATCTTCAATATTGAAATCATCACAAAATTTTGCAGCTGTAGCATACCTGTTTAAAGTTGGTTGCGTGACCAAACATAATGCATGATCAGGTTTATCATTTCTTAATTTTTCTAAAAATGCACCATAGGCTTTTGTAGATTTGAATTTATCTTTTAGTAAACGTGCAATCTTCCATTTAACGATAATCGAAAAGTTATCAAGTTGCCCCCATACATCAGCCAAACCTTCTTTACTTAAGGATTTTAATTTACCGTCTAGTTTGGACGGATTGAGCAATTCTATTTCTTTCTTTGGTTTCTTTGATGGTTCTTTGGCTGCTGATCCTTCTTCAACCAGTACACCAGTTATAGCGGTTTCAGTGGTAGTCGCTTCTTTACCATTAAGAAAGTCTACAATGGCTGCTTCTTCTTCTGGTGGCGTTATTGCTGGTTTTTTCTTCTTCGCCGTCATTCCAATTCGCCTATAAGTTGGTTGAGCTCTAAATTTGCTTTAATGTTGTTTGGTTTGGTTTCTTCTATGCTTTGACCAAGTATCATGCAATCAGCCCAAATCCTACGATTAAAAATAATAGTTTCAAGCATAGGGAAATTGGTATAGTTCATAATGAAACTTTGTGCAGAAATTACATCTTCACCTTTAAATGTTGGTGCGATGTTTATTACAACTTTTGCTTGAAGTTTCTTATTAAGCTCTTTCGCCTTGTCAATCAGCTTCTGTAGTGAAGGCAGTTGTTCTAAGTCAACCTGATTACATTTGACAGGAATTAGAACGATGTCTGAAATAATCATGGCAGCTCTCATGCCTGTATCATCATGCCCCATTGTATCTATTAAAATGGTTTGATATTCCATTGATAATGGTTTAACAGTTTCTCTGATATCGTTTATGATGGTTCTGTATGCTATCGGCGGTATTAAATCATTCTTCTTTCTTTTAATACACCAGTTTGTTGATGTTTTTTGCTTGTCGCAGTCTAGTAGAATAACTTTGTGGTTTTGGGTTGCATAGGATGCAGCAAGATTACAGCATAGTGTTGATTTCCCAACACCTCCTTTATTGTTGATTATGCTCAAAATCATTTTAATGTTTTTTACCTTAAAATGGTGGACGATAGATAGGGACACTCTAAAACAGTCTGAAATGGCGAACAGAAATGCCTAAATTGCGGCTACATGGTTATGTCCCCATTATAAAATTAAATTATAAGAGTCCAAAGGAATTAAAGGTTGATTAACGTCAAAATAAATTCTTTCTATGGCTTTTGTTAGTAATTGTTAATATTTACGAAGGACTGCTACCAGCCATATGACCGGGATGGGCGTGCCTAGATTGACTGTTTCAAAGATTCTTAATCATATTGAAAGCGGGATTACTGCTGTTTATGATCGTCATAGTTATGATCAGGAAAAGCGAAAGGCATTGGACTTGTGGGGAGATAAGTTGAGTAAGATTATTAAACCAGTGGAATAAACCTATTACGCTAGCAACAAATTATTTTTTTAACTAATTTAATCTGAGTCCGTTTTAAATTGGCTATTGTGTTGTCAGCAATGAATCCAACGTAATCAGACATCCCAGAGCTCACGGTTACCATCAACAAATACATCAATTTCTTCAATTGAAGAGAAATGGCTGTGTACTTTACCTGCGCCCAAAAAATCAACCAATGTTTTTGGTTTCATATCATTAACTGATCGTTTAGCGGCTTTTAGCAATTGGTAAAAATCTTCAGGCGATAAAATTACAGCAATTTCTTTTTGCTCATCAGTTACTGAAATAGGTTCGTGCAGCGACTGCATAATTGAAGCATCAAAATAGTGTTTTGCTTCCGCAATGTTCATGGTCTTCATAATGTCCTCTCCATTGATTCGGTAGTAGATATTCAATACAAAATAGTTTTATAATAAATTGAAAGTTTTTTCAACTATACTTGAAAAATGAAAATACTACTGTTAATAACATTATTACAATTTACTAATTCAGCCTTTCCAGCTTATAAAATTACATTAAAGTCGAGAGAGGGAAGCTTAGTTACGTTATTTTTAAAGCCGAATATTAATGGTGATTCTTACATCAAAATCGACTGCCAGACTATGTTATTTTCGTTTGGTAATTTAAATGTAAATGGATATGGAGATAAGCAGTATTCATGGTATGGTTCT
>JBAWXL010000318.1:0-4740 GCA_037144095.1 Bacteroidota bacterium | reverse complement strand
ATTTCCTCCAATGGTGCTTCCAGCTCCTATTTCAGTTTCACCCCCCAAAATGGTTGCGTTTGCATAAATGGTAACATAATTTCCTATGCTTGGGTGTCTTTTTAATGTTTTAAGCTTTTTGCTTACCTGCAATGCCCCTAAAGTGACTCCTTGATATATTTTCACATGATCACCAATCATGCAGGTTTCGCCAATTACAATGCCGGTTCCGTGGTCAATGGCAAACGATCTGCCTATTTCAGCCCCGGGATGAATATCAATACCGGTTTGGGAATGAGCAAATTCAGTAGCGATTCTGGCGGTGTAGGTCATTTTATTTCTCCACCATGAATGTGCTATACGATAAACAGCTATGGTATAAAATCCAGGATAAGTATGCAGTATTTCATCAATACTTTCAGCAGCAGGATCAATAGCTAAAATGGCATGAGCATCTTCAAAGCACTGGTCAGCTATTGAAATTAAATCAATAAAAAATATATCAGCTAATTTCTCAAGGGAGACGTTTGTTTTTTCAACTTCTTTCGAGAATATCTCACAAAATCTTTCTCTGAAAATTACGATTTCTTCATTAAATTTCTTTTTATCCCATATATCCTTTATGAAGATAAAATGATAAAGATCGGCTACAAAAGAGTGTATCAGATTTTTATCAGGATAAACTCCTTTCGTCTTCCTTATTTCTTCTATTTTATTATGGAGCAAACTATACATGATTTATAAATTTAAAACAAAAAGCCTATCATTCGAGGGAAGAGCTTTCTGAAATATGAACTGTTATACCATTCCACTTAACTTATTCAGATTAATTAAAAAACAAAAATCGAAGCTTTTTGTTTGATACTTAAACTATTTCTGCGCATTAAACGTCTGTAAAATAAAATAATCTTCCTGCATAAGATAAATAAAGTCTATTTTTGTACTAAAATTAGATTAATGGATTTGCTTGAAAAAAAGATAAGATTAATTGCGCATTGTAAGGTTTTAATAGATGAGAAAATCAGCACAATACAATTTGCAATGGATGATGCACAGCAAAGTGCAAATGAATATGGTTTACCAAAAGACCGTTATGATTCGTTTCGTGCTCAAATACTCAGAAAAAAAGACATGTTTGGGCAGCAATTGATTAGGATGCTCGACGAGAGAAATATGCTGGATAAAATCAACATTAAAAAATCCCTAAATACTGTGGAGTTTGGTGCTGTTGTGAAAACCAACCATCAAACATTGTTTATTGCAATTGGCTTGGGAAAGATACACTTTGAAGAGGAAGACATTTTTGTTATTTCGCCATCGGTTCCCCTGTATAAAGCTATCATTGGGAAAAAACAAGGTGAAAAATACAGCTTCAACAATATCGAAAATTCATTGATAGAAATATTTTAGCAAAGAACAAAATTCTTTTATATGACTGACAGATTTAGTTTCATTTCTCTTTAGCTATTGCAATATAATTTTTTTATTCAGCACATTTTTATTCTCATCTATAATCTGAATAAAATAAATTCCTCTTGAAAATTCATTCATGCTTATGGTTGATTGAATATCATTTACAGCAGTGAAACTTATTTCTTTTCCAATCATATTGAATATTTTTATTCCTTCAATTTTATTATTTGAAGCTGCAGAAATCTTAATTTCAGAAGTTGCAGGATTGGGATAGATGATAATATCAGAAGCTTTATTTGATAATGAAGCTATGCCTGTATTAACTGCATTGTTTATGAGCAAACTAAGCATGACCGGTAAATGTTCACTAAAATAGTATAAAGCAGTATTTACATTTGCCGGAACAGAGGTGTTAGTCGGAGCGTCAGTCAAAGCAATACCAGTATGGTTTCCATCCTGCCCAATCACTTTATAGCTTCCTGAAATGTAAAGTAAAGAATCGGTGCCGTTCATTAACGCAGAACTCAATAAAATATGGTCGAAGCGATCGTTGATTCCACCAACAGCATTGCAATCTCCAGGGTCGGAAGTGCGTGTGCTTTGTGTTAGGTAATATGCATAATTATTGGAGCTATTCGACCAGTTTCCCAATTGATTGGGAGGGTCGTAAAACTTCGTATTGCTATTTGTGGAGTTAATTAAATATTGAAAACAATTTTCATCAGACTTGGTAGTATTCAAGTCTCCCATGAAAATAATATTTTCATTGCTTGAAATATGGGCGTTTAGCCAACTCATTGCTCCTGCAAGCTCTGTCGCTCTGTCGCTGCTGCTTCCTGAACCCGATTTGAGATGAGCAAGCACCACTTTAAGATATACGGTGTCCTGAGTTTCGGTTAAATTGGGTGCTTTATAATAAAGCTTGTGTAAGATAATATCGCTAATGTTTGGGTCGGCATTATAAATGATAGTGCTACTGATAAAACCTAATTTATGAGTATTGAAATATAGCATATTAGCCTTAGAATAGGTGGAAGTAACACTATATACTCCATTCTCCCAGCAGCCAGGACAAAGCGAATCGAGCACATAGTGCATTATCGTATCGGTGCAAAATGCATAGCCGGCATTCATTTTCACCATTCCAATAATATCGGCTTTTGTGTAGTTTAAGATGGTGCGCAAATAGCCGCTTTTCAAGTTAAAATCGAATAAAGGACAACTACTTGTGGGGCTTGTGCCAAAATCGCCCACATTGTAAGTCATCACCTTGATGGTATCAGGAACTGTTTGCGCCGTGCAAACCCCTACTGTACTAAATATCAAGACAAAATGAATTAGCAATTGTTTTATTTTCATTCTATTCATTTTCTTTTTGTTTGGCTTAATTGTTTTAATTTCACTTTGATAAACTTAAAACATTTGTATTAAAAAATTCAATTAAATCCACAGAAAATAATCTGTAATTGGGTTCAATTCAATAAATAACTTTTATTCGTCTAGTTTTAAGAGTAGTTTCAAATTGGTATTTACAATTGACATTGTAAGAGAATCAATTTGTCCTAAACGTCCAAAAACAAGATCGTTGTCAATGGTTGCAAGTTTTGAAAGTCGAATTAAAGATTCCTTTTTAAGCCCGTTTTCAGCATCGGGTTTCAATAAAATATCATAAGTTTCTTTCCAATGAATTTGGGTTGAAATGAATGCTAAAGTAACATCCAGTTCTGAATCAATCAGAACTAATGCCGGACGGTTTTTACTATCCGTAAGGTCAGTAAATGGAAATGGAACAAGAATAATATCACCTTTTTTCATTTGTACCTTTCCTTAAGGTCTGAAAGATGATAAAGTTCCTCTTCATTATTAAGAAAATCGAAAGATTTTGAGTCACTAACTAACTTCTCAATCCCTTTTTGCAACATCACTTCATTATATTTTTTTAATATAAAATCTGCAAAGTCTGCAATTTCAACTGCTTTTTCCTGAGGAAGCTGCGTAAGGGCAGTTAAAGTTCTTTCAATAATAAGTTCTCTGGTCATTGTTGATTATTTAGATAGCAAAGATACACATTTTCTATAAACCATTTCACGCTTTACTCTATTATTTTTTCACAAAGAAGCCATATCAATTACAAAGCGATAGCGCACATCGCTTTTCAGCATTCTTTCATAAGCTTCGTTAATGTATTGCATTTTAATGATTTCAATTTCGGAAATGATGTTGTGTTTGCCGCAGAAATCCAACATTTCCTGTGTTTCAGCGATGCCGCCTATTACAGAACCTGCCACAGATTTTCTGCCCAAAATCATCTGTACGGAATTTAAAATGGGTTCGAGACCACCTAAGTAGCCCACCAAAACCAGGGTGCCATCGACACCTAAGGTGGAAACATAAGGATTCACATCATGAACATAAGGCACGGTGTCGATAATCAAATCGAACTTTCCTCTTGCCGATTTCATTTGAAGCGGGTCGGTTGAGATGATGACTTCGTCGGCACCAAGGTCCAGAGCATCTTGTTTTTTGTCGGGGGTTCTCGAAAATAAGCTCACATGGGCTCCCAAACCTTTTGCCAGTTTGATTGCCATGTGTCCTAATCCGCCTAAACCCACCACAGCCACTTTGCTGTCTTTTCCCACTTTCCAATGGCGGAGAGGCGACCAGGTGGTGATTCCGGCACAAAGCAATGGGGCAACGGCTGCCAAATCAAGATTCGTAGGAACTTTCAACACAAAGTGTTCATCGACCACTATTTTTTCTGAATAGCCTCCGAAAGTGTGACCTCCCAAATGTTTATCCTCACCATTATAAGTCCCTGTAAGACCGCTATAGCAATACTGTTCTAAGTCGTGTTGGCAACTTTGGCATTCGCGGCACGAATCGACCATACAGCCCACTGCGGCAAAGTCGCCCACTTTTAGTTTGCTGACATCGCTGCCCACACGGGTGACTTTTCCCACAATTTCGTGGCCGGGAACTGCCGGATAGATGGTTCCACCCCAATCGTTGCGGGCGGTGTGTAAATCAGAATGGCAAACTCCGCAATACATGATTTCGATTTCAATGTCTTTGGCAGTGGCTTCACGGCGCACTATGTTCATGGGTTTTAAATCTGCATCGGATGCGGCGGTTCCGTATGCTTTAGTGTTGATTGTGTTCATATTTATATGTTTTAATTGTTTTTATAATATTATTCATAAAGTAAACATCTTATTGTGCCTAATGTTCTTATGAATTACCGGAACATTAGTTTTAGATGTTAATTGGAAGTTTCAAAATTAGTAATAATATTTGAGATTTAAGATTTGAGATTTAGGATTTAAGATTTAGGGGGAGAATTATATAAGA
>JBAWXL010000317.1:0-4772 GCA_037144095.1 Bacteroidota bacterium | reverse complement strand
TCTTTCGAAGAATTATATTATGGTCACCAACACCAGCTTAACCAGTAGCTGCGATTTGATTTTCAATATCATAAAACCTTAGTTGAAGTCTCAAGTCTCAAATTTCAAGACCCAAGCCCCAAGGGGTGAGCTTCTTTGAATTTTGGAATGATATTTAATGAATCATTAAAACATCAATAAAATCCTCTGATTCACTGATATTTTCATTTCGTTGCAATGTAAGACAAGACTTAAAATATAAAAGCCACAGTTTTGCTGAACTATATCCAGACAAACTGTGGCGATTATTGAATTAAAGACAGATACAAATGAAAGGAATGCTATTCCAATCCAAAAAGTTTATATGTTAAAATAAAGCAATAAGCGAATAAACTCCCATCGCAATCAGCATACTAACCGGAATGGTGAGCACCCAAGCCCAAAGCAATCTTGTTCCAACGCCCCATCTAACCGACGAAAGCCTGCGAGCCATTCCTGTTCCCATGATAGCGCCTGTAATGGTGTGAGTTGTGCTAACCGGAATACCGAAAGCTTCAGTTCCGAAAAGTAAAAGCGCACCTGAAGTTTCTGCCGCAACACCTTGAAAAGGAGTCAACTTTGTAATCTTTGAACCCATAGTTCTTACAATTTTCCAACCACCTATCATCGTTCCGAGTGCAATGCAAGTATAACAACCCAACACTATCCAATGCGGAATAGTTTGAATCTTACCGGCAGCATTATAAGTAATATTAGCCCATTCAGGTATAGAAGCATGATCAACACCTTTGAAGAAAACAATTAATGCTGCTGTTATGATTCCCATTACTTTTTGAGCATCATTTCCTCCGTGCCCCAGGCTAAACAATGCCGAAGACACCAGCTGTAAGGGGCGAAATATTTTATTGAGCTTAGAGGGATTGCTCCGCTTCGTTAGATGCAAAAGCAAAACGGATAGAAAATAGGAAACAACCATTCCTAAAATAGGAGCCAGAAAAATGAAGGAGGCTATTTTAATGATAATTGGCACATGCACTATGCTCCACCCACCATAAGCAATGGCAGCTCCGGCAAAACCACCCACCAAAGTGTGAGAAGAACTTGAAGGAATGCCCAAATACCAGGTTAAGAGATTCCAAATGATGGCGGCAATAAGCCCGGCAAGAATCACTTGCAAATTAATCATGCTGGTATCAACCGTTTTAGCAATGGTATCCACAATATGCAATTGAAAAACTGCATAGGCTAAAAAGTTGAAGAAGGCTGCCCAAACTACTGCCTGAAACGGTGTAAGAACTTTTGTGGCAACAATGGTTGCAATGGAGTTTGCCGCATCGTGAAAGCCATTTACAAAGTCAAATGCAAAGGCAAGAATGATGATAACAATTAATAATGTGAAATTCATATAGTATGATTATCCTACTTTCACAATAATGGATTTCAGCACATCCGAAACATCTTCTGCTTTGTCAGTAGCCCCTTCCAACACATTTAAGATATCTCTTTTTTTGATGAGTAAAATTGGATCGGTTTCGGTATCAAATAATCCCGAAATTGATTGATGATACAAATCATCAGCATCATTTTCATAAGAATTGATAAGGATACAAGCTTTTTTAATGTTTTCAGGATGCTTCAAATTATCAAGCTCAATGATGGCGATTTTTATTTGCTCTGCACATTGAATAATAAGGTCAGCAAATGAAATAAATTCCTTTGAAAAAGAACTAAGTTTATACAACATAATTCTTCTTGCTGCACCATCAATTAAATCGAGAACATCGTCTAATGAAGATGTTAAATGTTGAATATCTTCTCTGTCGAAAGGAGTAATAAAATTACGATTCAATTCATTAAAGATGGTATGCGTAATTTCGTCTCCCTTATGTTCAAGGTCTTTAATTCTTCTAACTTTTTCGCTTCTTTTGTCGAGATCAGTTTCAACAAAAGCTTCTTTTAGAAGTAGTGAAGCATCTACTAAGTTTTCAGCACCTTGAACGAACAAGGGGATAAACTTTTTGTCTTTTGGCACAAGAATCTGAAATATTCTATTTAATCCCATAATAATAAATTTTAATTTTTTAAAGAGGGCGCAAAAGTATTTTATCCAAACGAACTAATGAAAGTTTCAATATTAAGTTTGTGTTAAGTTATACTTTTGCGTAGTTTAATTTAAGCTGTTAATAGGTTTAATAATAAGGCTCAAAAATAGAACTTTTTATTTTCATCCCAACTAATTTCCAAAAATTATTTATTAACAATTCTACATGCCACTTAACAATTCCTTAATATTCAGTAGTTAACCTTGAGTTTTGGAATTTGAAATTTGAGACTTTGGGCTTTTCTCTTTATTGTTGGTGCTTTCCAAAATACTCGTCGAGCAGTTGCTGGGCTGCTACATACGAACTAATGTTAGATTCTACTACTTTCTTTTCGAAAAGATGAAGCTGTTGGGCAACAGTTTCATCATTATAAAAATGATCTTTCAGTGCCTGATGAATGGTTTCGTACATCAAATGTTTTTGTTGATTAAGCCTTTGTTGGGCAAAAAATCCGTTCTGTTGCAACATGTGGTGGTTTTCGATAATCAAATTCCAGATGTCATCTATACCTTGCATTGTTCTTGACGAACAGGTTTCAACCACAGGTTTCCAACCCGAAAGTGTTGGTGGAAATAATCGTAAAGCATTGCTATATTCTGTTTTTGCGCGTTGAGCATTTCGGATATTATCGCCATCTGCTTTGTTTATGGCGATGGCATCCGCCATTTCCATGATGCCGCGTTTGATGCCCTGAAGTTCGTCGCCGGCACCGGCTAACATTAACAACAAAAAGAAATCGACCATAGAATGCACCACAGTTTCAGATTGACCAACGCCAACGGTTTCGATGAAAATGACATTAAATCCGGCAGCTTCGCAAAGCAAAATGGTTTCGCGGGTTTTGCGTGCAACACCCCCTAATGAACCTGCCGATGGCGAAGGACGAATGAAAGCATTCGGGTCAACAGAAAGCGCTTCCATGCGGGTTTTATCACCCAAAATACTCCCCTTCGAACGCTGACTGCTGGGGTCGACGGCTAAAACAGCAAGCTTGTATCCATTGGAAGTGATGTGTTTGCCTAATGCTTCAATGAAGGTACTTTTGCCAACACCGGGAACTCCTGTTATACCTATTCGTATAGATTTTCCTGAATGAGGAAGGCATTTTTCGATGATTTGCTGGGCTAAAGCATTGTGCTTTTGAAGGGCGCTTTCGATGAGGGTGATGGCTTTGCTGAGCATTACTCTATCGCCGGAAGTTATTCCTTTTACATATACGTCAAGAGATAAAATTTCTTTCCTGGCATTTTGCATGAGTTTAATCGCTTCGCTGTTCACCTGCGAAGGGGGCTCGATGCCATCGTTTACTTTTAATGCCGATTTGAATTCTTCTTCTGTTTGATTCATATTACAAAATTATAATTTTAAATCAATCCCGTTCAGGTTATCGGTATTCAGTAATCGGTAATCGGTCACCAACCGATTACCGATTACCGATCACCAATTACTTTGATCTTCTTGAAGAACTTCCCCTATCCCTTTTCTTGTCGCGGTCGAAGCCGGATGAAGAACCTTTGCGGTCGCTGCCTGCAGCGGAGCCTTTGCGTTCGTAGCCTGAAGAGGAACTTCTGCGTTCTGAATCTCTGCGTTCGTAACCCGAGGCAGAACCTTTACGCTCATATCCTGATGATGAACCTCTGCCAAAGCCTGACGAAGAACCTCTTCGTCCGGAACCTGATGTGGATGCTGAATTTGTTTTAGGTTCAACCACTATCTTTGCTCCATTGAATTCGAGATGACGGAAGGCATCGAGCAATTGTTTTTCGTAGCGTTTATCAGCCATGAAGAAGGAGAAGTTTTGTAGGATTTCAACCTTACCCACTTTTACTTCTTTCAGCTTGGCTTTTTTATTGAATAAATCGAGGAAAGTTACTTTGGTGAGATTGTCTCTTGCGCCTATATTGATAAAATATTTCTGAAACATTCCATCTCCACCTTCAGAAGAACGATAGTCAGCTTCTTTGGCAGAAGCATTTAAATCTGGAGCGTTTTTATAATATTCTAAAAACCTCGAAAACTCAACCGAAACCACATGTTTAATCAATTCGTCACGGTCGAGCCAAGCCAGTTTGCTATAAATATCGGGCAAAAAAGGAGCAATGCTTGCTTCATCTACCTTTATGGTTTCTATTTTATCAATTACATTAAACAGTTGCTTTTCGCAAATTTCTTTCCCGTTTGGAACGGGTAGTTGTATCATTTTCTTATCAAGAATCTTCTCAATTTGTTTCACTCGACTGGTTTCGCGGGTATGAATAATTGAAATAGAAATACCGGTTTTTCCGGCACGTCCGGTTCTTCCGCTTCTGTGAACATAAATATCGTTTTCATCAGGCAAATTATAATTGATGATATGGCTGATATCGCTTACATCAATTCCACGAGCAGCAACATCAGTAGCCACCAGCAATTGAATATGTTTCTGGCGGAAACGATGCATCACTTGTTCGCGTTGGGCTTGCGATAAATCGCCATGCAATGCATCAGCATTATAACTATCTTCGATAAGGCTGTTGGCAATGTCTTTGGTTTCCTGACGTGTGCGTCAAAAAACAATACCATAAATATTAGGGTTTATGTCGGCAATACGTTTCAAAGCCAAATAGCGGTTTTTAGCTTGCACCACATAATAAAAATGGCTCACATTGTCGGCTCCTGCATTCTTTTTCCCGGCAGTTAGTTCAACCGGAT
>JBAWXL010000316.1:0-4793 GCA_037144095.1 Bacteroidota bacterium | reverse complement strand
CAAATTGAAAGCCACTTGGAAGGTGAATGAATTGCCTACAATGGTGAATGAGAATCAGAAGGAATTGTTGGATAAAGGCATGTTGAAGAATCTGTTTATCTTTGGCGAAGACCCCATCGGTTGTTCTATGGATAAAACAAGTGCAAACGCATGGTTGGGCAAGGCTTCCTTCGTGATGGTTCAGGATTATTTCATGACGGAGACGGCTAAGCAAGCTAATTTGATATTGCCTGCCTCTTTCCCCATAGAAACAGGCGGAAGTTATACGAATACGCAAAAGGTTCTTCAGAAGTTTGACAAATCTATTCCATCGAAATTGGAGTACGACAACTGTCAGCAACTGTTTGCTATCATGGATGAGTTTGGCAAAGATGGTATGAAGGATGTGGTGGATGTGATGATGGAAGCCATCACCTTGTTGCCTACCAATGTTGAAAACACCAAACATAACTTTGTGCAGACTTCTGAGGATAATGCCAATCGCATCTTCGATTATGGCTGCGATGCTTTGGTGAAATATTTCGATGATAAGTTTGTTGAGGCATTTAAATAGGTTTATTTACATAATATAAAAAAGGTGACTTGCGTTACCATATAGGAGAATATATATATGAAAAATTTCAACTTCATCACACTACAAGTGAAATGCCCGCATTGCGGCACATCGCTGATGGATGGCAAACACAAAATTGAAGATGCACCCAGTATCAAACTAAATATTTTATTAGGAAATAAAAGAGGGAGCATCAATTTGAGTTCTGTTTATGGCAGTTATAATGTGAATAGCGAAATCGATTTGATCAGCGATGAGATTGGTGTTTTCTCTTGCCCACATTGCAGAGCCGAAATTACGTCGGAAAATTTATGCAAGACTTGTCAGGCACCGATGGCTGAAATGTTATTAGATATGGGAGGTAAGATACACTTTTGCACCCGCAAAGGCTGTCTGAAACATAGTGTGGAGTTCGAAGACTTAGCACTTGCTATAAAGAAATTTTATGATGATTACGACCAATATACAGGATAATTTAAACACAAAAATAGATTATGAAAGATTTTAATTCCGTTGACGAAATTTTAGATTTCGCTATAGAGAACGAACAAAACGCCGTTGATTTTTACACCGAACTAGCCAGCACGGCGCGCACCGAGGCTATTGAAAAAGTGTTTATTGAATTCGCTAAAGATGAGATGATACATAAATCAAAAATCATGGAGGTGAAGGAAAAAGGCATTTACACCAGACCTTCAGGTACTGTGATTGATCTCAAGATTAGCGATTATATGGTGAACATCAAGCCTACGCCCGATATGACCTATCAGGATGCGTTAATTTTGGCTATGCATCGGGAGAAATCGGCATATAAACTGTATTCTGCCTTAGCCGACAAAGCCCCCAACACCGATTTGCGCAATTTATTCCTCAGATTAGCCCAAGAAGAATCCAAGCATAAGTTGCGCTTCGAGGTGGAGTATGATGAGTATGTGATGCGGGAGAATTAGGGGTGAGCTATGCTGAAAACTTTCAGCATGGTTAATGGGCTTACACAATAAAAGTATGTCCTTTTAACGTTGTACATAATAATTTTTTTGGCAATGCCAAAAACAGCGTATTACGAAAAGCAAATATTTCGTAAACGAAAGACTTGCTTTTCCATTATTTAATAGGAAGCAATACATAGCAGGTAATGGTATAAATATTCATAAAGACAAATATGATACGTGCAATTATTATTGATGACGAAAAAGCAAGCAGGGAGATTCTTGTAACATATATTACCAAATATTGTAAGAATATTAAAATAGATGGAACTGCAGTTGGTGTGGTGGATGGTAAAGACATGATTGAAAAATTGCGTCCGGACCTTATTTTTTTAGATATTGAAATGAGAGATGGAACAGGGTTTGACATGCTAAATCAAATTACAACTATTGATTTTCAGATTATTTTTATTTCTGCCACTAAGCAGTATGCAGAACGAGCTTTTAAGTATAGCGCAAGCGAGTATATTTTAAAACCAATCAATATTATTCATTTGATTACGGCGGTTGAAAAAGTTAAGGAAGCAATTTCGTTAAAAATGGAATCGCAGAACATACGCTTGTTGATAGATATCGTAAATAATCAAAAAAATGAGATCGAGAAAATTGTGATTAACAATATGAAAGGATTTAAAATTCTTACGCTTAAAGATATCGTTATGATTAAAGGATCAGGAACATACACCGATTTTTATTTAAGCGATAGTAATGTGGTTGATAGTTATAAAAATTTAGGATTTTATTCGTATTTGCTTGAAGATGGAAAGTTTATTCAAGTTCATAAATCCTATTATATAAATTCATCACATATTAAAGAGTTTTTAAGTACGGAACAAACCGTACAATTAACCGGTGATTTAATCGTGCCTTTGGGCGAAACGTATCGAAAGGAATTTGCGCAAAGATTTCTACTTTAAGTAGCATAATACTCCAATGTGTGTCGTAGTAGTTGTTTTTATTCTGACTTTTTGCTTCCGGTGATATCAACAATCCTGCCTCTAATTTTTATTATTTTATACTCGTCATCGCGTTGAACATTAATTGTTAGAAATCCATTAACATGAGATTTGTCTTTTCGTATGATTTCGATTTCGAAAACATGTTTGTTTTTAAGCTTATCGTATTCCTTATTTTGTAGGTATGTCATGCTCTTCAACATTTCATCCCGAATCATTTGACCTGATTCCGGAGTAAGAAAGTCAGAAAAAGAAAGCTTCAAATGTTCTTCAACGGTATAACCTAAAAAGTTAGAAACGCTTGGAGATACATAGTCCATCGTGTAATCGGGAGTCATGGTAAAGAGTAAGTCATCTGTATATTCGGCAATAAATTGATACTTTGCTTCGCTTTCTTTTAGTTGTTCTTCCGCTTGTTTGCGCTCGGTGATGTCCACAGTAAAACCGGCTATATGAGTTGTTTTGTTATTTTCGCTGTGGATAGGGAATTTTATGGTGGAGTAATGTCTTCCATTCAGAAATTCTTCAATCTCAATTATAGCGCCCTCATGTAGAACTTTCATATCGTCGGCAATTGCACTTTTTGCAAATTCTACCGGGAAATGTTCATACGAATCTTTGCCAAGAAGTTCAATTTCGGGTTGTCCAAGTAAATCAGCAAGGCTTTTGCTCATCTTCAGAAGTCGGAGTTTTTCATCTTTTAAATAAACAAGGCTAGGGCAATGTTGCATAAACTGCTGGAACAATGCTTCGCTGTTTTTCAGGGCAAGTTCTGTGGTCTTGCGCTCGGTGATGTCAATCACATTGGCAAGCCAACCGGTAGTTTTATTTTCGATGATAAAAGGAGAAATGATTACTTGAGCCGGGAACATGCTTCCATCTTTACGAATAAACATCAATTCAAAACCTTCTTTAGGTGCTTTATTGGATAGGGTTAGTCTGAAGGCTTTGTTTATTTCGGGAAGATGCTCTGGCGACCAATACACAAAAGGTGCTGTTTTTCCAATCAGCTCTTGTTCGGACCAACCTACCATAGCACAAAACGAAGGATTGACATAGGTTTGTTTACCCTCATCGTCCACAATGACTATTCCGCTGCTAAGGCTTGATTCTATTGCTGTTCGAAACGCATGTTCCATCTGAAGTTTTTCTTGACCTTCTTTACGTTTGGTGATGTCGCGAGCAATGCCAAAAATTATTCCCCACTCAGGCTTTGCTTGGGAAGTCCATTCGAGCCATACGATTCCTCCATCTTTCTTCAGATAACGATTCTCAAAAGACATCACCTTTTTGCCTTGTTTTAGATACTCTTCATGAAGTCGTATGGTGTTTTCTTTATCATGAGGGTGCACAAATTCCATAAATGGCTTATCAAGTATTTCTTTTTCTGAATAGCCCAATAGCGTTGACCATGCAGTATTAATTTGCAAGAAGTGTGAATCAATATCCGCAATGAATGCCAAGCTGGGGATAAGCTCGAAGAAATTCTTAAATTTTTCTTGGCTTTCAAGCAAGGCTAATTCCACTTTCTTGCGGTCGCTGAGGTCAACCACCGATAGGATGCATTGTTCGGCTTTGTTATACACCATGCCGCTGAGTTGCACATATAAAGGCTGTTTGCTCTCGGTTATAAGGTTTAACTCGCAACTTTGCATGCTGTCGGCGTTAAATATATGCTCGAGAAAATTGTTGAACGCCACCCGGCTTTCGAGGCTTACAAATAAGCCAAATCTTTTGTTGAGCAGAAACGAACGGCTCTTGCCTAGCATGGTAGCCATACAGAGGTTTAGCTCCATAATTCCACCTTCCTGATTCAGGTATAAATATCCTAAAGGTGCAAAATTGGTAAATTCATAGTACTTTTGATGGATATCGGATGCCTGCGCTTGTGTTTCTAAAAGTTGCTCGTTTTGCATTTCGAGTTCAATTTGATGCACCTCGAGTTCGTGAATAAGTTTCCAAGCCTCGGCATTTGACTGAAGCAATTCTGATTCTGATGCAGAACGAGCTTTGTTTTTTAGAAAGGCTTCTGCTTGGCGGCGGAGTTGTTGGGCAGCAGCGGATTTTGGAGGAGTTTCGTTTTTCATGTGATGCTTTATATTACAGGTATCATAGAATGCTGTGTTTGTTTGGCTGCCATTAGTTTTTACACGTGTGGCTTACGATTTAGTTACTTCCTTTAACTTTTTTCTGGCTGCTTCTAATTCGAGTTCGAGTTTCTTTGTGGTGCTGACATCTAGGAACGTGATGAGCAGTCCGTAGAAGGTATCATCGGGCGTACTGCAGGGCATGATG
>JBAWXL010000315.1:0-4799 GCA_037144095.1 Bacteroidota bacterium | reverse complement strand
CTGAGTTTTATAAACATCGCCAATCACGGATAGTCCGCCGCACATATCGCCATAAAGCGTTCCATATCCAACGGCAGCTTCCGATTTGTTGGAAGTATTCAATGTAATATATCCGAATTTATTAGAAAAAGCCATTAATATGACGGCACGTATGCGTGCCTGAATATTTTCTTCAGTAACATCAAAGGAGGTTTCTTTGAAAAAGGGAGATAAAGTGTTTTCAAATTCGCGATAACAATCTTCAATTGGAACCTTATGCCATGTAGAGCCTAAATTCGCACATAGTTCCTTCGCATCGTTCACCGAATGTTCTGATGAAAATTGTGAAGGCAATAAGATGCTTAAAACATTTTCGTTTCCTAAAGCTTCAGAAGCTAAAGCCAATACAACAGCCGAGTCAATCCCTCCCGATAAACCTAAAATTGCTTTCGAAAAGCCCATTTTTGAGAAATAATCTTTAATGCCCATAATCAAGGCTTCTTTGATAAGAACGATTGGTTTTGGCGAAAGAATGTGATTAGGTTTTATCGTTTCTTTCAGAATAGAATCTAAATCAAAAATTTTTAACTCTTCTCTGAAATAATTCATTTCATCAATGATTTCGCCACTTGAATCAATCACTAAAGATCCACCATCAAAAAGAAGTTCGGTTTGCGAACCCACTTGATTCACATAAAATATCGGAAGCTTGTACTTTTTAGCATTTTCAGAAAGTAAGCATTTACGGATTTCAGCTTGTTCGTAATGAAATGGTGAGGCTGCAATGTTGATAATAACATCAGGCGTATGTTTAATTATTTCATCCATTGGATGAATGGTGTATAACTGTTCACTTCCTACATTCCATAAATCTTCACAAATGGTAATTCCGATAGATTTATTTTGATAGTTAAAGACATTGAATTTATTCCCAGGTTCGAAATAACGATATTCGTCAAAAACATCATAGTCAGGCAAAAGTGCTTTATCATATTCAAATTCGATGTTGCCTTCGTGCAAAAATAAGGCAGCATTATAAAGCAACTTTCCACTGGCATTAGGATTTCTGACCGGAGCACCCACAATAGCTGCAATGCCTTTGCAATGTTGGGCAATCAATTCAACAGAGCGATAGCATTCATCAATAAAATGATCATATTCGAGGAAATCACGTGGAGGATAACCCGAAATACAAAGTTCGGGGAAAACAATTAAATCCACGCCAAGCGCTTTTGCTTCCTTGATAGAAGAAATTATTTTTGAAGTGTTTTGGCTAAAATTGCCAATATGATAATTCTGTTGAGCTAAAGCAATTTTCAAGACAATGAAGAATTAAAATACGATACCTATATTAAGTTCCACTTGATTAACGAAAGCTTTTTCCGAAATCGCATTGTCTTTTCTGTTTTTCCCGCTTAGTATATCGGTGAAACCATTGTTAAAAATTAGACCCGCAACAATTTTTGTTGAACCGGCGATTCGATATTCTGTGCCCAATCCAATGATAAGCGATTCTTTAAAAGTACTAATATAAGACGTAATATCTTTATTGTTGGTGTTGGTAACATTGCCGTTGGTTGCAGTAAACGAATCGTCGGATTTGGCTCCTATAATAAACGCACTTCCAATTCCAAATTTACCCCAAATACAAAATTTTCCTATATCTTTAGTGCTCATTTTTAATGCAATCGGAACTTCAATATATTTTATATGATAGGTTCTGTTCATAGTTCCAATGAAGTCTGTGCCATTATAACTTTCCTGGTCGGGATAACTAAGTTTGCCACCTGTTGATCGAAAATCGATAGCTGAAACGAGGCTGTAGTTGTCGGTGAAATTGAGTTCGCCAAAGGCTCCCCAGGTGAAACCAATGATGGTTCCATCGGAAGAATAGTCCTGTGCATTGGGTTTCATCCAATCAATTGAAGGTGCAACGTGTAAACCAAAAGTAAATTTTCTTTTTTCTTGCGCTGCAGCCGTGAAAAATAGAAAAATAAGTAAGCTAAATGTCAATGTTTTTTTCATGATAATATGTTTTTCAAATCGGAAGTAAAATTAGGCATAAAATCTGAGTCTATAGTTCTTTCAGTATAAACTTTTTAAAAGAAATTATTCGAAATCTTTTTTAAGAAACGTTGTATCTGAACTTTAAATTGTATTTTTGAAACAAAAAATTAATACCAAATATTAGTTATGAAGAGCACTCGAAAAGTAGTCATGTTTCTATTTGCCTTGTTCGTTTATTCCTGCACCAGCACTAAAGAACCGAAGAATGCAGTGGATATTTCCAGTCAACCAAAAGTAGATATTTCCATACAAAGGTACGAAAAAGATTTATTCTCGGTTAATAAGAATAACCTTAAAAATGAATTACTTAGGCTGCAAAAGAAATATAGATTCTTTCTTGATGGAGACCTCGCAGAAGACAAGAATGTGAAGCAAATTCAGCGTTATATTGAGGATGATTTAATAGTTGGTATCTATAAAGAAACAGCAAAGCAATATCCTTCGTTAAAGGCTATTGAAGATCAGATTTCTGACGCATTTACATACATGAAATACTATTATCCTAATCAAAAAATACCTGTTGTTTACACATATGTTTCTGGGCTTGACTATGAATTTCCTGTAAAATTTGCCGATTCGGTACTCATTATTGCTTTAGACATGTATTTGGGCAAAGATTGTAAGTTTTACCAACAATTAGGCGTTCCGCTTTACATGTCGCTAAACTGGACCCGCGATCATATCGTGTTTGATTGCATGAAAGAAATCGCTTTCACAAAAATAAAGGCAGATCCTAGCAACAAAAGTTTCATTAATGAATTGATTTCACAAGGGAAAATTCTTTATTTTATTGATGCCATGACGCCTAACCTTGCAGATAACTTAAAAATTGGCTACCCTCAGGATAAATTGGATTGGTGTAAGAAGAATGAAGCCAACATTTGGTCGTTTATTCTTGAAAATAAATTGCTCTATTCAACCGACCAGCAACATATCAGTAAGTTCTTTACGGATGGTCCTTTCACCTCTTCTTTTAGCAAACAATCGCCGGGCAAGATGGGCTATTGGGTTGGTTGGCAGATTATAAAATCGTATATGAAAAAGAATCCTGATGTTCATTTGGCACGACTGATGGAAGATACCAATGCGCAGGAAATATTAACCAAATCGAAATATAAACCTCAAAAGTGAGTTGCCATGTTAGTTAAAACGTATGGAGTTGCCATGTATGGCATCAGTGCTATTTTAATTACAGTTGAATTGAATGTTGATCAGGGCATCAGTTTTTTTATGGTGGGGCTGCCCGATAGTGCCGTAAAAGAAAGTCAACAGCGCATTGAAGCTGCCTTGCGAAATAATGGTTATCGCATGCCGGGGAAGAAAATTGTGATTAATATGGCGCCTGCCGATATTCACAAGGAAGGCTCATCGTATGATTTAACCATTGCAGCCGGCATTTTGGCAGGCTCGGAGCAGATGAAAGCGGATGGTTTGGAAGACTATATTATCATGGGCGAACTTTCGCTCGACGGTAGTTTGCGACCCATCAAAGGGGCTTTGCCTATTGCCATCGAAGCCAGAAAGCTTGGCTATAAAGGATTTATTTTGCCCTCGCAAAATGCACGTGAAGCTGCAATTGTGAACGATTTGGAGGTGTATGGAGTGGACAACATCAAACAAGTGATTGATTTTTTCAACGGAGATGCTGAGCTGGAGCAAACAATTATTGATACCAGAGAAGAATTTTATTCGCACTTGGCCGATTTCGAGTTTGATTTTGCCGAAGTTAAGGGGCAGGAGAACATCAAGAGGGCATTAGAAATTGCTGCTGCGGGCGGCCATAACGTATTGTTGATAGGCCCTCCGGGGTCGGGCAAGACCATGTTATCGAAACGACTTCCTTCTATCTTGCCTCCTCTAAACCTGCACGAAGCTCTGGAGACTACTAAAATACATTCACTTGCCGGCAAAATGTCGAAAGGAATGTCTCTTATATCTGTTCGACCTTTTCGTTCGCCTCATCATACCATTAGCGATGTGGCTTTGGTGGGGGGCGGCACCTATCCGCAGCCGGGTGAAATTTCGTTGGCGCACAATGGGGTGTTGTTTTTAGATGAACTACCCGAATTCAAACGACAAGTGTTGGAAGTTTTACGCCAACCTTTAGAAGACCGTCATATTACCATCTCAAGGGCAAAGTTTTCGGTTGAATATCCTGCCAGTTTCATGCTGATTGCTTCCATGAATCCTTGTCCGTGCGGCAATTACAATCATCCCGATGTTCCTTGTGTTTGTGCGCCCGGCTTTGTGCAGAAGTATTTGAATAAAATTTCCGGTCCTTTGTTAGATCGCATCGACATACATATCGAAGTGATTCCGGTGCCTTTTAAAGACTTGGCTGATAAACGCATGGCCGAAAAAAGCGAAGACATTCGCTCGCGTGTGATGAAAGCCCGTAACATACAGGAAGAGCGCTATGCTGATGCAAAAGGCATCTATTGCAATGCCCAAATGACTTCGAAAATGCTGCGCACGATATGTGCAATTGACGATGGTGGACTTGCCATTCTTAAGACTGCCATGGAAAAACTTGGCCTATCGGCAAGAGCCTACGACCGCATTTTGAAAGTTTCGCGCACCATAGCCGACCTCGAAAACAGCCCTCACATCCAGCATCATCATCTTGCCGAAGCTATTCATTATCGTAGTTTAGATAAAGATTCGTGGGGAAAATAGAAAAGCCGAAATCTTTTTTTTAGCGTAATGGACATTTTTCAGGCTATTTTTTTGTCACTTGGCTCTAATGGACATTT
>JBAWXL010000314.1:0-4818 GCA_037144095.1 Bacteroidota bacterium | reverse complement strand
TAGAGCACATCCCTTTTAAGGATGGGGTCCTGGGTTCGAATCCCAGCATGATCACTGATTAGACACAATAACATTCAAACATGTGATTGTGTCTTTTTTATTTTAACAGCTTCCCTCCTACTTCCTTTCCCTTTTTGAAAACAATTGTGTTTTTACGAACTCAATGTTTTTATTAATTCCTCAACTTCATTAATGGCCGGGTAGCAGGTTTGGTTTTTACAAACATACATACCTTTTGAGCGTGATTTGTTTTGCTTTAATGCAATTATGTCTTCATTTTCGCCTGCCATTAGTATAAGATTGGGGAAATAATACCGATCTAATTCTTCTCTTACTTGAAGTGGATTTGGTAGATTAATAGAAACTTCATTGAATCCTTGTGAAAAATAATTGAGCACTGTAATCCACTTTGCAAAAGCTTGTGGATATTGTTGGGCTTTATCAATTACCTCCTCTAACATCTTTTTTGCCAATTCATGATAAGAAGTGTTTTCGAAATAAACGGAGGTAAAAAGTAGCACTTTTGCCATAACAGCATTAGACGAAGGCATCACATTATCGTAGGTTTCTAATGGCTTTATAAATAAATCGGTGGTTTGATGGTCGGTATAATAAAATAAGGATTGATTTTCGTTGGCAAAGTGCAGGAGCACATAATCCATCAGTTTCTTTGACATCAACAGATATTGTGGGTCGAAAGTAGCTTCAAATAGTGAAATGAATGCATCGGCTGAGAAAGCATAATCATCTAAAAAACCTGCTATTTGTTTCATTTCTGGTTTACGAAAAACATGTTTCAGAATATTTCCATCATATAATTGTTGCTGAATGAAAGCAGCATTTTCGATTGCCATTTGCAAGAAATCTTTATCATTAAAAACCCGATATGCATCGCTTAGGGCTTTCAGCATAAGGGCATTCCATGAGGCAATTATTTTATGGTCGGTGATAGGAGGAATGCGATGTTGGCGGTTTTCTAATAAAATTTTGTTGGCTTGCTGCAAATTTTCTGAAAAACTTTGAGTATCTATTTTATTGTTTTCTGCAAAAAGCTGTTCGTCTTCAGTCCGATATAAAATATTTTTCCCATCCCAATTTCCGGATGGCAACACATGATAGTAGCGAGCCATAATTTCGGCATTTTCGCCTAAGAGATTGTGAAACTCTTCTTCATCCCAAACGTAATATTTGCCTTCTTCGCCTTCGCTGTCGGCATCCATAGCCGCATAAAAACCACCTTCGGGCGAAGTGAGCTGATTCTTCACAAAAGCTATGGTCTCGTAAACCACCTTTTTATAGAGTGGCTGCTTGTATTTTTGATAGGCAAAGGAATAGAGCGAAATCATTTGCGCATTATCATACAACATCTTTTCGAAATGGGGAACCCGCCAAATTTCGTCGGTTGCATAGCGCGAAAAACCTCCGCCAATTTGATCATAAATGCCCCCCATCGCCATTTTGCGCAACGTAAGATTGATAAAATCGTCCACCTCAGCATTCTTAAAATGAAAGGCATATTGCAAAAGCATGTCTAAGACCACAGGCATCGGAAACTTGGGCGCATGTCGCAGTCCCCCTTCCTGAAAATCCAAATGCAGTCGGAGGCGTTTCCAAATGCTTTCGGAAACAGCGGAATTCAGGGGTGTGGAATTGCTTTGAATGTTGATAAATCGCTCGTTCAATCCCTTTTCTATGGCTGTGGCTTGATGTGTAAGTCGGTGGGGAGAGTTTTGAAACATCGTTTGCAATTGCGTCAACAAATTCATCCAATCATCTTTTCTGAAATAGGTGCCACCATAAAAAGGTCGCTTATCGGGCAAAAGAAAACAATTGAGAGGCCATCCACCGTTGCCATTTATCAACTGAATGGCATCCATATAGATGTGATCCACCTCAGGATGCTCTTCGCGGTCGACTTTGATGCAGATATAGTGCTGATTCATTAGGCTTGCCACCGCCTCATCGGAAAAAGATTCGTGTTCCATCACATGACACCAATGGCAGGCTGCATAGCCAATACTAAGGATAATGAGCTTATTTTCAGCTTGTGCCTGGAGGAATGCCTCTTCGGTCCACGGCTGCCAATGTACAGGATTTTGGGCATGTTGCAACATATAAGGACTTGTTTCGAGATGTAAAAGATTTGATGCCATAAAGTGTAGATTTCTTCAACATAAACATTCGAAAGCAAGGTTTGTTTTCGATTTTCGGAATTGAAGACCTACTACTGTTTTCTTTAAACTAAAATATGTTGTAAAAATCAACATAGTAGTTTAAAACATGTGTGCATTTCGCAACATTATTCGTTTTTAAAAATGATTTTGATATGAATTTGATGTGCCAGGAAAAATATTTTATCGAAAAGGTAAATCATAAATAGTTTGTATTTAATTTTACAGTGTAATTTTAAACCGATTAAAAAATGACAACAAATGAACTGAACGAAGATTATAAAGATTTTCTATCCGACTCGTCGCGGGTGGTTGCCGACATGGCAGTGCATCATGTGGGTGACAATAAAAAAATGTTTAGCGATTTGCTGGAGCTTTGTTTTGAAAAGCCTTATCCTTTCAATATGAGGGCTTCGCGAGTGGTGCAAATTTATTGTTCTAATAAACCTGAGATGATTTTGCCTTATCTTGAGGAGCTTATTCCTATGGTTTTGAAATCGGATAACAGCGGCGTGAAAAGGAATTTCCTTAAAATTTTCTACGAAAATGTGCCTCTTGATAAACTGCCTCATCAGGCTATGTTGCTCAATGCATGTTTTGAATGGCTTGCATCTGAAAAAGAACCCATAGCTTTGCGCTATTATGCACTGAAATTGTTGTATCGTTTTGGCGAAAAAGAGAAAGACATCATGCATGAGGTTAAGCTTATTATGGACAATCTCGACCTGAAATCTTTGAAAGGACTGCAATCGTATTGGAAGAAAATTTTAAAGCAGAGTGGAGAAAAGAAACAGATGAAATTGTTTGGGGATTAGTTATTGGTTAATGGGTTATTGGTTAATAGGTTATTTCATAAGCATAAATAAATAGAAGAAAATTTATAAAGCCGGTAGTAGGTAATCGGTAATCGGAAGAAAAACATGCTGAGCCGGTGTAGATATTTATATTAATTAGTTGATTTTAAATAATGTAAATTAATGTCTTCCGACTTCCTTTTCATCTTCGAATAAAATATTTTGATATAAATGAACAACATATATACTTATATATTAGAAAGATATAGGTGCCTGAGCATGCTTGTTATATCCTAAATAAACTCAGGCACGTGCCTACATATCATTATCAACTAGTAATTATATGTAAGTATATGCCTGAGCAAACTAAACATGTGATAATTGTACGTAGGCACGTGCCTGAGCAAACTAAACATGTGATAATTGTATGTAGGCATATGCCTGAGCAAACTAAACATGTGATAATTGTATGTAGGCACATGCCTGAGCAAACTAAGCATGTGATAATTGTATGTAGGCATATGCCTGAGCATTTTGAACATCTACTAACCATACGTAAGCACCTTATTTTACTGGGGTTTCGCAAATCAAAAAAATGAATGAAAATATTTTTATGATTTCATTGCATATATCAATAATAATTGTAACTTTGCAGATTATTTTAATTTTCAACAGTAAAAAATATTATTATGAAAAAACAATGGCAATACGCAATCAATTCAATGCTGGTGGCTACTAAGTTTAGCTTCCTCAAGGCAGTTCTCATTTCATTGTATCATGATTCTGCATTGTATGCAGTTCGTTTAGACCCTTTCTTTGGTCCCATCTACACGGCATATCATGCCTTTCATGTTGATTTTATGGCAGCTTATGATGCCTGGACAGCACAAAAAGCCACTCAAAAAGGTAAAACCGTTACTTTAGTAGATTTATTGGCTGTCCTCTCAAGCACTAAAATCGTAGATTGGGACATCACAATTCAGCAAGAATATAAAAGAGGCACAGCTGAATACACCACATTGTTACCATTTTTCCGTGAACCATTTCAAGGAGGAAAACAAGTTAACATCATTAAAAGCGTAAAGAGCTTAAGCACAAATCTTGATTTCTACCCTACGCTTTCAAGCTTAAAAACTGAAGTTGACGGCTTCTACGCTCAGTTGAATAGCGCCAACACAGTTCAAAAATCGTCAAAAACCACCACAGTCGACGATAGCGACGACGTGGAAACTGCCCGCGTTGCCCTGTGCGAAGCTCAATATGGCAATTTGGGTTTAATAATGAATCATTATAGGGCAACGCCCGATAAAATTTCTAATTTCTTTGACTTGGAAAACATTCGCCATGCAAGTCAAATATTCTTCACAGGTCACAATAAACCCGGATTTGTTCATCTGATTGCTGAACGCACCTTTACTCCTGCCGAAAAAATTCAGTTAAACAACAAAGGCACCACGGTTCAGAAATTCTACAGATCGGCATCTACTGACGGCTTGCCCGGTAACACTTTTATACTCCTTCAACCCGGCGAAAAACGCATAGTTACCGCCAGCCAACTGGGTGCAAACGACCTCCCCTACTTGCTGGTCTACAATACCGATACTAAAGATAAATCAAAATGGACGGTGAGATTGAAAGTGAAAAAAGGGGAATGAGGAGCATACAGAATTTACAGTTGACAATGGACAATGGACAGTGGCCAATTGAAAATTGACAGTTGATAATTGAAAATTAAAAATTAAAAATGGATAATTGATAAAATACAGTTGACAATGATTGATATAAGCCCATTAATTATTCATTGTCTAGGCCTGAAATACGTTGACCATTTTTGAGGTATAAAAACAACACAA
>JBAWXL010000313.1:0-4852 GCA_037144095.1 Bacteroidota bacterium | reverse complement strand
TGTAAACTTACAAATTGTTACTTATTCAAAACACAAAACGACTTTTGAGACAGCCTCGCTATATGTTCTTAGTCTTTTTTTTTCGATTTAAAACTACTGTGAACTATGTGACGAAAAACATATCAATAATAATTAGCATTTACTTATCTTTTTCAGATTATTAAGCTAAACAAATCCCAACAATATCAACTCCAACAGGTTTGAATAAAAAATGTCCTGTACCATCGCGGCACAGGACATTTATCCATAATCTAAAACAACTTGCTATCTTTATTGTACTATCACTTTCGAAATTTTGGTATCGCCAGCACTTATTACTTTAAGTACATAACCACCTTTTGCTAATGCGATTGAACTTTGACCTGCATTGGCTACAAACGATTTCAGGGATTGTCCGTTTAGATTGTAAACCGATATTACATCGCCAGTATTCAATCCATTAATCATCAAAGTGCTATTTTTTGAATATGCATTAATGTTGCTTGTGGCAGCACCATGTAAGGCTGTTGCAGTATCCGTTTTTCCGGTAACAAAAACAAATGGAGCAATAGTACCGAAACTAGCACCTGTATTATATGTACTGCTTGCGTAAGGGAATACATAATTTGTATAGCCACTTGCACAATCCCACTGTCCGATAACTGCATTTTGTACTAGCACAGCATCGGTCGAAGGAGTTAAGCTTATTGTAGTTGCCGAAGCTACTGCAGGTACTAAATACCATTCTCTTGGGTTATAGAAAATACCTGAAATAGGAGAGCCCGATAAAGTAGACGATACTTTTGCAGAGAAAGTAGTACCTGTAGTTGCTGTAACAGTTGCTGGGTCGTAGCTGATTGTTGATACACCAATAGGCAAAAGAGCGGGAGTAAGACCTGTAACCGGAACGCTTAGTGTTCCAGCACCATCAGTAACCACATAACTTGTAGCCGAACCACCCGAAATTGAAGTTCCAGCAGTTAAATTGGTAGCACCTAAGGTAATAAGACCCTTGGTCAAATTAAGCGTTGCAGCATTTAATGCTTGGTTACCTAAAGTAAGTGCATTATCTCTGTTTATAGTAAAACTTGCTATTGAAGGAGCAGCAGTGAATACACTATTCGGTATAGTAAACGCAGCACCAGCGGTATTTCCGGTAGAACCAAAATTTAAATTAGTTGCTGAATTGGTATTAATTGTACCTGCTGTCCAAGAAATTGGTGTATCTGAATTTTGGAAAGTAACAGTAGAACCACTCATATCAACTGAAGCTCCTAATTTAGATAGAGTGAGTGTTCCATTAATAGTAAGATTAGTATTTATTCCAACGGCATAGGCTACAGCACCTGACGCTGATCCAATTTCTAAATTGCCAACGGTAACATTTTTACCTGCTGTTACTAATACAGGTCCAGCATTTCCTCTTATTGCTTTAATTCTTCCATTACCGGTATGCACAGCGGCACCTGCTGTTGTATTCGTACTAATGATAGTAGTACTACCAGCTACCGTGATTGTATTTCCTCCATCATTTAGCACCCCACCATTCATGGTAATACTTCCAGCTACTGCAAGAGTAGCAATATTAGAAGAAAGAAAGCCTTTACCAAAAGTTACAGTTGAATTTGGTCTTGTTTGTGAAATACCATTCATAGAAGATGTAGTAGCACTAGTTGGATCAAGGTAAATCGTTCCTACTGATTGGATGTTTGTGGTCATATTATAGCTGCTTGGTAACGTACCCTGTATAAGAGGTGTCCAGCTAGTATTACCCACTATTACCCCAGGGCCTGATATAGTGCCCGGAGTATTAAAAGGATTACTACCGGTAGGTGCAGTTGAAATAAATTGTAATGTTTTATTAATAGTTAGTTTACCATTTTGCTGAATATTCAAGTTACCATTAATGGTTAAAGCGTTGCCAGCATTAAATGTAAGATTTGTAGAACCCGAAATATCCATATTTAGAAAACCTAAGTTACCACCAGTTTGTCCTGTAATAGAAGGTGTTGCTCCCGTAAAAGCAATTCTTCCAGGTGCAGTGTTTGAATTAGTAAGAGGACATGTTACTAAAGTGAAAGAACTAGATGCATTAGTTACAATATTTCCACCCACAAAAATAGTATTATTTCCAATATCCGAAATTTGCCCATTATACTGTGTTGTTGAAGGCTTAACAGTATTAATAGTTAAATTTCCAGATACAGTAAAAGAAGTAGCTGTATTTACTAAAGACAACACATTGTTAGAAGGTGTACTTGTAGGTAAGACTGTTAGTCCTAAAAGAGTTATGTTTAAGTCTTTGATATCAACATAAGGGTTAGCGCTATAGCCATCAAAAATAGCAATATCTGCACTACCAGGAACTGTACCTGTTGTTCCTGGACTAACATTTCCAGAGGTTGAACTCCAGTTGGCACCGTCACTCCAAGGTTTAGGAGTACCAGAAGTTCCTCCACCTACCCAATAATAGTTTGCTCCAAACACATTGGTCATTGCCAATGCAAATACGATAAATAGAAATGTTTTTTTCATGATAATTAATTTTTTAAATTTATAGTTTGTTGATTAATAATTTAGTATTGATTAAAAATATATTGAACTCCGCTTATTGAAATGTATTTCAGTATAAATCGTTTTTTTGAATTGTTATTATGCTGCAAAATTAGTAAGTGTCTTGTTTTCAGAATGGTAAAATCGTATCTTTTTACGGTAATATTGTTACATCAATGGATTATTGTGGAAATTATTGAAATATTTACTCAACTTTCGCAACTAAATCAATTGGTTGAAAACGAATTAATTAGACATTAAATCAAACAGCTTCATATTTATTATTCAACAATACATTGTTTTTGCAAATCTTTGTGGAACTTTATCTCCTTTGATTCGCTTACCCTTGGTTATGAATTTTTTTTAAAATCTATATTATCAGAATTTGTGTCTTTGTGTTTAAAATATATCAATAAATATTTGTAATTACTTAAGTTCTTAATATCAAATACTTAAATTCATAAAATCATATTTATTTTAATTGTGCCGAATTAGTTTCTTTCTTTTCTCCATTCACAATAACGATTACTTTTTTCGGTTTTTCAGACAGAATCTGATAATCACTTACTTTGCCATTTTTCCATGCAATATCAACCGTAAAACCTCCACGCGCTTTTAATCCGGTAACCGAACCTTCTTTCCATGCATCGGGCAATGCAGGCAACAAATGAATTCCTTCATCGTCCGACTGTAAAAGCATTTCAGCCACCGCAGCCGTGCCGCCAAAGTTTCCGTCAATTTGGAATGGTGGGTGTGCATCGAGCAGGTTCGGATAGGTTCCGCCACCCCCACCATAGTTTATTACCGCGCCATCAGGTTCTTTGTATTTCAGTAATTCACGGTACATTTTATAGGCGTGATTTCCGTCCAGTAATCTTGCCCACAGGTTAATGCGCCATCCTTTGCTCCAACCGGTGGTTTCGTCGCCTTTTATTTCCAACGTTCGCTTACAAGCTGCTGCCAGTTCAGGTGTTTTGGCTACGGAAATATGTTCTCCGGGAAATAAACCAATCAAATGCGATTGATGACGGTGTTTAGGTTCCGGATCTTTCCAGTCGTAATACCATTCCTGAAGATTTCCGGCAGCACCAATTTGGTACGGATACATTTTATCGATTGCCGCTTGCAGAGCTTTCAAAAAATCAGCATCGCAGTTCAACACTTTAGCCGCTTTGGTAGTGCGAAGAAAACACTCACGAATGATAGCCAAATCGGCCGTTCCACCATAAAGCGTAGCACCGTTAAATCCATCGGGGGTTAGGTATTTGTTTTCGGGTGATGTGGATGGCGAAGTAATTAATTTTCCGTTTTTATCCGGAATCAAAAAGTTGAGGCAAAACTGTGCAGCACCTTTCAGCAAAGGATATCCCGTCTTGCGAAGATAAATTGTATCCTGTGTAAAGGCAAAATGCTCCCACAAATGCATGCTGAGCCACGCACCGCCCATGCTGAAATTTGACCATTGCGGATTGCCTTTGCCGTCACCCACGGGATTGCTCATAGCCCAAATGTCGGAATTGTGTGCCGCCATCCATCCATCACAGTTGTAAAAATTTTGCGCGTTTGCTTTTCCGGTTTTGGCTATGTTTTCGATAAGGTTAATCAGCGGAAAATACAAATCGGATAAATTCGTAATTTCGGCAGGCCAGTAATTCTCTTGTAGGTTGATGTTGATGGTGTAATTTGAATTCCACGGCGGACGCACCTGATAACTCCAGAGCCCCTGTAAATTGGCCGGAACGCCTGCTGTCCGCGAACAGCTAATCAACAAATATCGACCGAAATTGAAATAAAGCTCTTCCAGGTGTTTATCGCTTTTCCCTGTGGCATAGCGTTTCAGACGTTCATCGGTTGGCAAATTGAGGATTGAATCATTGCCCAATTTCAACTGAACACGATTAAAAAACTGTTGATAATCTGCAATATGTATTTTCTCTAATTGCTCAAATGTTTTCGAAGAAGCATTTTCTAACTGATTGGAAGCAAGAGATTTATAGGGTTTTCCTTCCGTCACCGGATTTTTGTCAAACCCGTTGAAACTGGTGGCAATAGAAATATAAATCGTTGCTTCGGTAGCGGACTTTACACTAAGAACTGAATCAGAACCAACCACTTTTCCATCTGATTTAATTTTTATTTGCGTGCTAAAATGAATGCCACGGTTTGCATCGAAATAAATTTTCCCAGGCACACCACCAACCGACGCTTCCTGATTGTATGGAGCATAACCGTTGGCAATAAGCTGATTTGTTTTGGCTTCAACGCCAAATTTCATCACACTCCCAAAACCCAGTTTGAAGTTCAGAGCGCCTTTTTTACC
>JBAWXL010000312.1:0-4882 GCA_037144095.1 Bacteroidota bacterium | reverse complement strand
CTGTCCAGTATGTCCACGGGCATAAACTTTGCGTAACTCCTTGTCGGTAATACCCTCAATCCTATCGTGTTGCTCCTGTGTGAGGTAAATATTGTGCCTATGGTCTGATATGATTATCCTTGTATCCTTGTCATTTGCTAAATCATGCGCCCAAAATCTTGAAGTTGGATTGTAGTCAATGAAAATCTTTTTCTTAGTTCTGATGGCCAGCTGCCAGTAAATTTTATAATCAATACCGTTTGCCTCATTTACGAACAGGTAATCACGTTTTCCACTCTTTGCATCTTGCTCATCCTGATAGGAATTAAACTCAATAATTGAACCATTGGTACAAGTGAAAATACGTTCTGTTTCGTTGGGCTTGCTCCATTTTTGTTGATATATTTCTGAATCACCCCAAATCTTTTTTGCATCCCTGTACGCTCCTTTTTTCAGGTTTGGAATATCTTGACCAACTACGGTTATGACTTGATTTTCATTATCTGTACCTATCACAAAAAGCAGGTCGAGAATAGTATATGTTTTTCCGCTCGAAGTTCCACCCTGATTAATAAGTACTCTTTCAGTAGCCTTTTCTAGTATATCAAACAATGGTGGTTTATTCGTCAATATCTTTCTCATTGCTTGCAAATTCTTGTTTTCCACTTCGGTCAATTGTAATTACCAATTCAGTAATCAGGTCATTACCGTTTTTATCAGTTTGTGCTGTTTTTGTTGGAGCATCGAACCCAAGCATCTTGTTTGAAACTTCAATGGCTTTAATGCGTATTGCTTTGGCTTCTTTGGTATCATCAATAATTGATTTGAGTACTGCCAGATTGCTTTCTTTGGTAATGTCGGAGTTGGCTTGCAGTGTTGCTCTTAATTCGTTCACCCTTGCAGTAATCTTGTGGTCATTCAATAAATCAAATGAAGTCCTATTGATTGTAACATCTTTCATTCTCCCACAATCATACGCACGTCTGTATGCATCGGAAGCATTCCCGCTCTCAATGTAGAAGTTGCAGAAGTTTTCTTGTTTGATGGTGAGTTTCATTCGGCAAAGATAAATAATAAAAATATATTATCAATGACTTATTTTCAATTATTTATATATCAATATATAAAGTAATACTTTAAGTGATTTAGAAGAAATAAAAAAGCCCCACCGGATTAGGGCAGGGCTTGGAGGGAAGTTGGACTCAAGCTGTCAAACAAATAGAATAACCACCCTTTGTTAGTTTGAAGTAAACGAACTTATTTTAAATCGAACATCGTTTAGCGCATCGTTGAATTTGGTACGCTCGCTTGGCGTGAATGTAGCTTTCTGACCATTCACGTTGTAGCCATTGATGCGTTGGTATAGCCAGTGTTTAGACTTGTTGAAGTACGTGCGGGCTATGTATGAAAAGTTGATAACATCGGCTAGTTCTCCCAGCTGTTGTTTTACGTTGTACTCTTCAATGTCGCTTTCAATTTTAATCATCGTTTGTTTAGATTCAGATAACAATTGAGCCGCGAGTTCTGTCAGTAGCTTTTTATCTTCATGTGTTTGGCTTTCATTGGTAAGTTGCACTAAATAATCCATTGCCGCTGAATCATTGGCAGCTATCATTGCTTTTAGGATTTTGATTTTTGATTTCATAATGGTTTTGTTTTAAATGAAAGTCCCACCCGTTTTTAAGCGGGACTTTCTGTTTTTAATCTTTTTCGAGTTCGGTAATCAATTTCTTTAGATTTTCGTATCTGTCGAGCAATGCGTTTAATTCTGTTTCGTTTACTTCAATGCCTTGTTTTGCCAGATAACTACACATTTTCAATTTCATTTCTACTTCGGTAAGTTGCCTTGAGAAGTTTTGTAATAATTCTTTTTTATCCATTGTTTGCTTTTCTATTTGTTTGACCCTGCAAAGATAATACACTTTTGTATATTATTCAAACATTTCCGCTTTCATTTTCAATAAAAAAGTAATTATTTTTTCAAAATCAGTTCGTTCATTGTTTGTCGATTTGTATGTTGGTGTCTATTCTGCCGTGAACAGGGTTTGTTTTTCCGTGGTTGAATTTATACGCCTGCGTTGATAAGTTGCAAGCCTTATTGGATTATCGTTCAAATTTGGGGCTTTATCTCATGTTTGTACGCATAGCTAAATACTCCGCCTTTGTGGTGTCCGTAGTATGTTCGCAATACGCACCTTACTTTCTCCTTTGTTTTGTAGAGTTCATAATAAATTTCCTGTTCAAATATTTTTGTGGTTGTGTATTGTTGATTGGTCATGTCTAAAGTTCTAACTGTAACTGGTTTTTGATTTTGCGTTTCTTTTTGGTAATCTTTCTTTCGGTCTGAATATGTATGCATTCAGGCGATTGCGTTACTTCAAAGCTCCTAATTGAAACTTCATGCAGTCCGCAAACTTGTGCATCAATATCTCGCTGAATAGAGCATCTGTTGTTTGGATAGCTATCTTCTTTCTCGTTGTAGATTGAGGCTTTCTTGCACCTGTCACAATTGTTAGACTGCCAGCTCGAGAACTCTGAACCGTTACTAAACATTGGGTCTGTTGTTGTTTTCATAATTCCCCCCTGAATGATTTACCAGTGAAACATACACGGGTGGTGGTAGCTATTATCCTATCCAGAATACGCCTGCCATACCTGTTGAGTAGTTCGTCTTTCTGATAGTTGGAAGTGACCACGATAAGCTTTGATTTCTTTTCGGTCAAATCCATTATCTCTGCAAAAACATCCGTTCGGTTTCCAAACTTCACCACAATTTCTTCAGTGCCAATGTCATCAACTCCGAAAATCTTTTTCTGTTTCAGTTCCTCAAATCTATCTTTGAGGTCTGATATGTCGTAGTAAGTCATTACCTTACGGCATTCAGAAAGGAGCAAAGCGGGGATTACATATTTTGCCAGCATGGTTTTTCCACGTCCGCAATTTCCGTATAGGAACAACCCCCGCCCTTTGTTATCCGTCATCCATTCAGCCACTTCGTCATACTCCGAAATCCATTCGTAGCCTGGAACGAACATCTCAAAAAGCGTTTGCATTTTCTGTTTTGCATCGGCTACTTTGAAATAGATTTTGTCGTCAGGCACTTGCAAGCCATGCTCCTGCATAATGGTTTTTATGTTTTCAAAATTTCTCATATACTTCTTGCCCAGTTAGTTTTGTGATATTACTTTTTGTTTTTTCTGATTGCTTTGGATATTTTACCCAGTTGGAGAAATGCTGAAAGCAATCTTTCTTGTGTTTCTCCTTCACGTTTTCCGCACGCAACTTTTCTGTGAATTCTTTAATTTTTTGTTTAAGGGTTATTTCTGTTAAGTGATTTTGAATACACATGACTTCTAACCATTGCGAATCGGAACACATAAAGCTTTCAATTTCTGAAATTGGAATGAAGTAAATTGGATTTTCGGGAGTGGGGATTTTTTTCCTTTTCTCTCTCATTATTATTTCACTTTCACTTTCACTTTCATTATGCGTACAAATGTCATCATTTATCGAATTAATGTCTACATTTATCGAATTAATGTGCACATTAATTATTTTTGTAACGTCTATTAGTAAATATTCTTTTATTACAATCACCTTTTTATATCTTTCCGTCGCATCAAAATATCTCATTTGGATTCCGTTTGAAGTCAAAATTCCGAACGAATTAAACATTTGCTCATTAAAGAACCCACGTTTAACTAACCCATTGACCACCTCTTTTACCAAGTTTGGAACAATACCATTACCTATTGATTTTGCAAACAAAAGACATTGGTCATTACCCCATTTGTAAAAATAATCCTCCTTATAAATTTTGCACAACAAGCGCATTGCAATATATGAACCTTTGATTCCAAACTCAGCTTCTATGAGTTGAACTTTGTCATCCTCATAAAAGTCTACATTCATTGGGAAGTAATCCAACCCTTTTTTTAGTAACCGTGCCATTTCATATAATATTAATATATTTCCCGTTGATGGTATCACCCACCTTTATCTTTTTACTTACCCAGAGCTGATTCAGTTCCGTTCTGATTTGAAGTATTGTCATGTCAGTTGCTCTAGCTTCTATTTCAAGTAGCGTTGCATGGTGTGGCGCTATGTGCCTTTCCTTTTTGTCCGCTTCAATCTGGTTGATTATTTCTATTGCTGTCATGATTCCCTGTGTAAGAAGTCGTCGAATATCTGTTCGGTCATTTCCTCTGGTATTTCAGGGCCAGACATCCACCGAGAATGGCAGAATTTAATAAGGTCAAGCATGGTTGGAATAACCTCTTTTTGGAATTTAGTTTCTAATTCTGACTCTGCTAGTTTAATTGCTAGGTCAACTCCAAGTTTAAAAAAGTGAAATTGATTGGGAGATACTTTACATTCGTTGAAATTTGTTTTGAGTGCTTCCACTTTTTCTTTATCTATCATTTTGTTTGCTAAATTGGTTATAGTTTTCTACTCTTGTTTTATACTCCGTTGCGTAGTCTGCATTCATTTTTGCGGGCTTTACGCTGACAATGGTATTCTTGTCAATCCTTACCGATACGTTGCCGTGGTCGCGTTCTATGCAGTGCTCAATTGTTTTGTGAAACTTCCCGTTCTCTTCGGGGTTCACCATTTCTTTCTTTACTCGTTTCATATTTAAAATAATGATAATTGATTTATAAATTTAGTTGATTGAATTACCAGAACTTCTTCAAGTTCCTTAGTTGGTTCTACTCGTTTGATTTCTTTGGGTAGTTGTTTTTTGGCTTCTACGTCAAGTCTAACGGCTTCCCAATGTTTCCAAACAAATGATTCTTCCTTGGCCATTGGCTCCACGTGAGGAAGCCCATTGTATTTGTGGTACGGATTATTCAGGTTAATAAGATTTTCAGATTTCTTTTTGGCTATAGCTTCAGCAGACATC
>JBAWXL010000311.1:0-4909 GCA_037144095.1 Bacteroidota bacterium | reverse complement strand
GCATAGGTATATCCCTTGGTCTTAGCTTCGTCGAAAGTAATTTTATCGGTGAAACCAAAGAAAAAAGCTTTTTCAAAATCCCAATAATCTTTAAACCCTTTAGAAAGTGCGAACTCACAAAGAAGAATAGGGGTATTATATTCCGCTGGATTAAAGTTCTTAGGAATAAGAGTTTTATTGTTTTCACAACGGTCTTTAAATTTATCGTAAGCATCAAAGAATCCATGTTTTTGAGCTTTCACATATTGTTGTTTATCAACAATGCCGGTTTTCTTAATATCCTGATATTCTTTATAGGTGCCAATGCTTGCTTGTTGAGCTTCATAAAAACTTTCGGCATCAGGGAAATCGCGGTTGGCTGCATCTTCATAATCTTCAAGCGATTTGAAGTTATTGCTGTCTAAACGGTAAAGAATTTGATTTTCCAGAAAAATAAATTCGTTAATTTGTTTGTTATCAATATTGGGCTTTTCGGTTCGCAATACAATTTTTGCCTGAAACTGCTGAAGCAACTTGATAAAGCCTTTGATATTGGCAATTCGAAGCGATTTGAAATTAGGATTATCTTCAATATCGACGTATTCATATTTATTATGTGCCATGTTATTGTGGTTTAGTTATTTTGTTATTTGGTTTGAAAAACTATTTTATTTGCTGATTAATATTCAAATTAAAGGAAATGTTTATTGGTTTTGAAAGGTTAGAAAATAATAATAAGCCTCTGTTAGAGGTTGAAAAATTGAAATAGTATTTGTTTTTAAAATCATTGATTTCATGATACTTCGGTTTCATTTTAAGTGCAGATTCGATATTCAATAGTTTGTACAAATATATTCATTTATTTTCAGATATTAATATTTCTGATTTAAATATTCAGTGAATTAAATCAGTAATGATGGCAAAACAAATTCAAAGACACTGATTTTCAAATATATTTTTTTCATTTGCGAAGCGAAATTTGTTGTAAGTGTAGAAAACATTTTTATTTGCGAAGCTCATTTTATTAATTGCTAAACGAAATTTTATTCTTGCAAAGCCAATTTATTTTTTCGCAAAATGAATTATCTGTATTGCGAAGCCGCGTAGAACTATTGTGAAGCCAAATTTCCCCTTTGCGACGAAAAATTTGTCGTTTGAAAATAAAAAAGGGCTATTTTGCGAACATGAAATTGCATTGTAAAGTCATTTAATTGCAAATCGAAAGTGAGAATTTCTTCTGCGAATCAAACTTTATTAAATGCAAAAACTTGAAAAGTCGCGTAAAGGCTAATTTTTGATTTGTAAAACGCTTATTTGATTTTGCGATTGGAATTTTTTTCCATGTAATCAAAATAATTATCGAAGTTTCGACTCCTTTTTGGCGAAAAAGCTTTTTTTATTCTTGTAAAACCTGCATTTCCATTGTAATAACATTTTATTTACTGTTTTCGCATTTTTTCAATTTGTAAAGGCTACAAAACTTTTTTGAAAAGTATCGTGAAAAGTAATGTGAAGAGCATTAATTCTATAAATTATCAGGCATGATTATAAAAAAAAATCTGTATTTTTATTTTGATGAAAGTTTCAAATTACTACTAAAACAATTGAATTTGATGTTTCAGTAACTATTTTTGCTTTAAATCATTCAGAAAGAAAAATCTTTATCGGATAATGGTTACACTTCCCGAATAACTGCTTTCTTTATTTAACTTATAGTTTTTCCAGGTGAAAATATAATAGTAAACCCCATCGGCTGAACCTTCGCCTGTCCAGGAATTATCGTAGCGTTCTTTTTCATATATCTTTTTACCCCAACGATTAAATATCACAAGTTTATTTTCTTTATCGGGTTTCAATCCTACGATTTCAAACACATCATTCACTCCATCCCCATTGGGCGTAAACACATTGGGGAATTGCATATTTAATTCTATAATCACAGAATGGCTAATCGAAATTGAACAACTATGGGTAGAAGTAACTGTAAGTGTAACATTAAATGTCCCATCGCTTGCCCATGAATGCGTAACATCTTGCCCACTATTATCGGTAAATGAATCGCCAAAGTTCCAAAGCCAATCACTGACTGCAACGTTAGAGCTTCCGGTAAATACAATAGGTTCGTCAACTTCGGTTCCCCATGGATTTGCAATAAAATCAATGATAGGAATTGGATAGACTATTACTATAGCTGTATCTGTTCCGGTACAGTTAAAAGTATTGGTTCCTGTAACGGAATAAACAGTGGTAGAAGTAGGGGAGACGATTAATGGATTAGCGGTTGATCCACCCGGACTCCAAACATAAGTAGAAGCTCCACTGGCCGTTAGTATGGCAGTATCGCCAAGGCAAACATAATCCGGTAAGGCTGTAACGGAAGGATTTGGGTGTACTGTTACCACCGCAGTGGCACTATCGACACAGTGATTTATATCAGTCCCTGTAACATAATAAATCGTTGTTTGAAATGGGGAAACTGTATAGGGGTTTGTATTATTACCATCATTCCAGATGTAGGTTGTAGCACCTGTTGCAATTAGTTGAGCATCTGTACCCATACATATTACAGGATTATTCACATTGACAATTGGATTTGGGTGCACTGTAACTATTGCTGAAGCACTGTCAGAACATGTATTCAGGTCGGTTCCGGTTACATAATAGGTTGTTGTTTGAAACGGCGAAACCGTATAAGGATTTAAAGTGGTTCCATCGTTCCAAATATAGGTTGTCGCTCCATGCGCTGTAAGTTGGGCATCATTTCCGAAACAAATTGCAGTATCATTTATGGTGATGATAGGGAGGGGGTTAACAACAACAACGGAAATGGCAGTATCTGAACATCCAAGTTTATCCCCAACGACCATATAGGTTGAGGTAAGCAATGGATGGTAATGCATTGGATTTAAAGTGTCTAAACCCGGATACCATGTAAAATGAGTTCCTATCACAGTGGATGTTGCTGTTAATGTGGCTGTATCTCCAATACAAATTTTCACCGTATCATTTGCAGTTATGGAAGGGAGAAGGTTTACAATAACAGTCGCATTCGCAGTATCTTTGCATCCAAGTGCATCACCGATAACGGTATAAGTGGTGGTAACTGAAGGAACAACAGAAAGCGGATTTAAGGTATCTAAATTTGGATACCAAATATAACTCGTACCGGTTAAATTTGAAGTGACACTTACCGTTCCTGTATCTCCTTCACAAATTGTACTACCTGTTGCCTGGATGACCGGTAATGGTTTTACATGTATAATAACATTATCTGATGCGGAACACCCATTTGTATCAGTTATAACAACAGTATAGGTTGTGGTAGTATTCAGAGGCAAAGAATGTGGACTCTGGATAGTTGAATTATTTAAAGTAGCTGAAGGGTTCCATGCAAAAAGTGATCCTGCGCTTGCATGCAACGCCACTGTGTCGCCCGAACAAATTGTTTGATCAGGACCTGCATCTGCAGTCATAGTAACCACAGTAACTTTAACAGTATCTCTTGCAACAAATCCACAGCCATCAAATACTGATAAAACATAATTTGTAGGGGTAGTGGGATTGGCAATTGGGTTGAGAACATTGGGATTAGTTAAACCTAAAGCTGGCGACCAAGAATAGGAGATAGGCTGAACTCCTGTAACAATTCCATTTAATTGCACCGCTTGACAAGCCAAAACATCAGGTCCTGCTTTTGCCTGCAAAGTATCGACAAAGCATACGATATGAGTGTTAGACGAACCTCCTGTAGCAGAAGTAAAGCCCCACCAGGCATAAGGATTTCCACTAAAAATATCCTGAACAATATTGTATTGAACAGCGATTTTTAAAGCACAATCAAAATAGACTTTTAAACTATCATAAGCCGGGTCCCAAGTAATTTTTACCGGATGTGGCAAACCGTTTTCGATATTAGGAAGTGTAACAGGGGCAGCGATGGTATTAGCTGCTATTTGGTGATTCCCAATTCCGTTTTTTTGAATAGCAATGTGATCTGCAGCGGGGTCGAAAGGACTATTTTGGTAAGTGTCAAATTCAATAATCAAAGAAATATTCAAGCCGGTATATCCAATACCCATACCCTGAGCACCCAAAGCATTTAATCCTACCTGTTGAATTACAAAAGCAATTCCGTCTGCACCATTAGCATCTTTGGTCCCAAAACTTAATGAAACATCATAAACAAAGGGTTGAGTTAAATCTATTTGTGTATTGTTCCACATTGACCCTACACTATTTAAAACGTCAGGGCAAACTGTATAACATTCGCCTCCATTGTAAGTGGCAGACCCATTAAAAGTAAATTGCTGCGACGAACAAAACAACACTTTAAATAAAAGAAATAAAATGACAGTGGTTTTTTTCATATTTAAACATTCTATTTGAATAGATATTTTTGCATTAATAATAGATAAATAATTTAATTTTATATACTTACAATATATATTAAACAACTAAACCTATTCAGTTGTTTAAACTCAAATATTCCGTAAAGATACAACATATTTGAATCAATCAATCTGAAAAGATTAAATTGCCTGATTTTTAGTCAAGCAAGAATTTATAATCTGAAACCATTTAGTTGAACAGTTCACATTTATTTTCCTAAATTTGATAAATCCGTGGACTATCCTAAATATTTTATTTCATTAAGGATGGAATAAAGCAGTTTACTCTTTTATGATTTTCTTAAATTCGATAATTTTGCCGTTTTCAAGTTTTATAAAATATATTCCTGAAGGAAAAGCTGAGGTTTGAATAACAGTCTTTTCTATCATTTTGCTTTTGTAAATAAGCTGACCTATTGAATTTGATATTTCAAACTGAATAGTTTGTGTATTCCCCTTGATTTCAATTATTAATTCGTTTGTTACTGGATTGGGATAAACATTAATTGCTTTGGTGTTGGTATAATTATCAATTCCAATGT
>JBAWXL010000310.1:0-4942 GCA_037144095.1 Bacteroidota bacterium | reverse complement strand
AAAATAAAATTATAGTAAAGGGGCGGAGCCCTGACATCTTCGTAGAACGGAAAATGAAATTATAGTAAAGGGGCGGAGCCCGGTAATCTTCGTAGAACGGAAAATAAAATTTTTCACTATTATCCGACTAAATTTAACCTCGGTGGATATTATGATGTAATGTATTGATATTCAATTCCAAGTTTTTGAATTTTAAAAGTGACCCGCCTCAACAGCCTGCAATTAAAATGTTAATCGAAGTTGAATCTGGTTTCCTGGTGGCCATTTCGGATCCCGAATGAACGCTCGTTTTGTACTTCGAAGTAGTTCGAACACATCAAGGAGACTGATCAAGTGAATTCGGACAAGGGTTGCCACCACTGAAAAAGCTTTCTTGGTCTGAGCTTGTTTTTGGACTACAGTCATTAATATTTGTGCTATTAATGTACACCAAACTTGGGTGCGAATAGCATTTTCATTTTCCCCATAGAAGAAGTGAAGTTGGAAATTCTGCTTCATCTTCTTGAATAGCAGTTCAATACCCCAACGTTTTTTATACAAAAAGGCTACTTCCTCAGCTGTACTTTCCATACTATTTGTAATAAACTCGTAATAACGGTTTTGTTCGTCCTGGTAACTAACCTTCTTCAATCGGAGCTTTTGTTTGATTTTAGTCTGTTTCTTTCCGTTTTCATCCTCGGGCGAGTATTCGAGCTCAATGATCTCTTCTTTGAGTACCATGGCTTTTCCTTTCTGTTTTTTATGTTCCTGTAATACTTTAACCACTTGATAAACAGCATTCTTCTTGATGCGGGTTACGAAGAAAACATTTTTTTGAGTCCAAAGGGCAAACTGATGATAGTAATTGTAGGCCCGGTCAAAAACGACCATACTGTAGGAGATTAGGTCCAATTCCTTGAGGAAGTTTTTATCATGAACTTTGGCTTCGGTAATCTTGATAAATCGGCCAACCGACTGAACCGCATCAATGAGCATATGTACTTTTAGTCCCCCCTTCTTCTTGCCATCGTTCTTGGGATTACGTCCTACACCTTTTAAAATATCACTGAACAACCGAATTGTGGTGGAATCAATCAACAAAACCTCCTTAAAAGTGAGACCAAAGGTTCGGCTGTCCGACAAAAAACTTCGGTAATGATGGACCAAGCTGAAATATACGTCTTCAAAGAATCTGCAATCCCGATTTCGCAGACCATCGCTGGCCGAACTCTTGGCCGGTGCTTTTTCAAGTCCCAAATGGTTCAGTTTTCCTCCCATACCACGCAGACCTTCACATATTTCCGTCATCGAATCACATCGGCTTAATATGCCAAATAGCATGGTCATTAGATGAGTTTTTGCTTTAAAAGCCTTGTAATAGCGATCGGCTTTATGCTTCTTTATCAGACTATTTATGCTTATTGCCTCTACCAATTGAAAAATTTGTCTGAAAATCGGCTGTCCGACTAATTTAATCTCCTTATTTTTGCCCATGATGTTGGTTTGTTTTCGCAAAGCTAAATTACAACATCTGGGGGAAACCTTACGGGAGTACCCCTTCTTTTTTTAGTCGGTCAGTAGTGTAAATTAATGGGCACAAAAAAAAATTATGCAATTATTCAACCGTAACTACTCACCCCCCATTGTTTTGCCTTACAGAGACTTTATTAACAGGCAGTTGATAAATTCCTAATCGGTTTTGTAAAAGTAAACAAATATTCAATATTAATTTGCATCAAATCTGTAGGTTAATTGGATATTTTTAAAGAAATAGCTCGTTTAAATCAGATCATTAATGATCAGGCCAGGTTAATTGCCGAACAGGGCAAGGTAATTGTCGAACAAGCTAAGGTAATATCCGAACAGGGCAAAATAATTTCTTCACTTCAAGCAAGACTTGATCGTTACGAAACTCCCAAAAATAGCCGTAATAGTTCTATTCCACCCAGTCAGGATTATTCTCGTCCTCCAAAAACCAGAAGCCTTCGGGAATCAAGTGGGAAGAAGCCTGGTGGTCAGCCGGGTCATGAGGGCTCCACTCTTGAGATGGTTGAAACTCCGGATCAAATTATTGAACATATCCCTCAATTTTGCACTTCTTGTGGTAATGATTTAACCCAAATTCAGGCAAAGTTGGTTGAAAGTCGTCAGGAGGTTGTTCTTCCAGTGGTACAGCCAATTTGTATTGAACATCAGGCATTTCAAAAAACCTGTTCCTGTGGACAAACTGTGATTGCTGATTTTCCGGGAGGTATTTCTCCTGGTATTAGCTATGGACATAACGTTGAAAGCCTTGCCGCTTACCTGAATGCCCGGCAGTTTGTACCCTATCGGCGGCTGGCTGAAATGTTCCGGTATGTGTTTAATCTCCCTATCAGCGAGGGGGCACTGGCCAATGCAATTAATCGGGTTTCTAAAAAAGCGATTCCTGCCTATGAACTCATCCGCAAAAAGGCAGAAACATCGAAGGTTAGCGGCGGTGATGAAACCGGAGCGAAAATCAACGGGCAAAAGGGTTGGTTCTGGACGATTCAGGGAAAGCTTTTCACCTATATCATTGCCTCGCTCAACAGAGGAGGGCGAACTCTTGATGAACATTTTCCCAAGGGCTTTTCCTTTTCTGTTCTTGTACACGATTGTTGGAGAAGTTATTTTAGAGTAGCGGCGGTTGCCCATCAAATTTGTTTAGCTCATTTATTGCGAGAGCTCAATCATATCAACGAGTGTTACAAACTTAAATGGGCAACTGACTTTAAGGAGCTTCTGCAGGAAACCATGGTCTTTAAAAAGACACTCCAATCACAGGATTATCACAAAACATTATTTCGAAAAGCCGATTTTGAAGCTCGATTGACCAGGTTATTACAAGAACCTATCAACCCAAAACATCCAATTGCACAAAGCTTTCAGAACCGCTTGATAAAATACCGGGAACATATCCTGACTTTCCTGTATTATGAAGAAGTGCCTCCTGACAACAACGGTTCCGAACGAGCAATACGAAATGTGAAGGTAAAGCAAAAAATATCTGGCCAGTTCAAGTCTTTCACGGGAGCTACATCATTTGCAATATTGCGATCTGTAATTGATACTTCCATAAAAAACGGCCTGAACCCTTATAATTCACTTTCCCAAACAAACACCGCTTATTTGTAGGGGTTGAATAGTTACAAATAAGGTTATATATTTGTGAGTCAGTTAAAAACACAAAAAATATAACCTTAAACTCAAAAAGAGTATGAATGCGAAATTAGGAGAAATATTTGATTTTTATGGAAATGAATTTGAAAAGTTAATCACAAGCCCCACAAATTGTGGTACCAGTTATGAATTTGAAAATGGCTTTAACTTAATAATGAAGGAATTAGGTCAGGATGTATTTCAAAACCTAATAGGAAAAGTACCCAAATCCAAGAATGAACACACTACTATACTAACCAGCATGGGTGACATCAATTTTCCAAAAAGTCATCCATTGGCATCAGCCCCAGGAGGTTTCAAAATCAGTCCATATTTGCAAGAGCAATTGTGTCGGGTTGGGACAAAAATGATTTTTGAAGAAGCGAGCGAAGAGGTAACCCGGATGATGGGAATAAAAGTAAATGCGAAGCAGATCGAACGCTTATGTCATCACTATGGGGAGCTTTTAGACCAAATTGATTGGAAACAAGCGTATAAGGATAGTACGCAACTTTGTCTGGCATTTGAAAATCAAGTAACCTACATAATGATTGACGGGAGTATGATCCTAACCCGGCAGAAGGATGAATCATGGAAAGAGGTCAAACTTTGCCGGATGTTCCGCGAAAGCGACAGAGTTGAAAATATTTCGAAGAATCGTAACTATATCATCCAATCCATCTATGTGGCCCATTTAGGACAACATGATGCATTTTTCGAAAAGGTGATCGACATTCTTCCAACACAAACCCCTGTGGTATTTATTTGCGATGGAGCGCGGTGGATATGGAATTGGATAGATGAACATTACCCTAATAGTACACAGATTTTAGACCTATATCACTGTAAACAACATCTTTATGCCTTTGCTTTGAAATACCACAGCAATGATCCAAAGCTATCGAAAAAATGGGTTGACACGTGTATAGAAACCCTTATGGAAAAAAAAGTTGATAGATTGTTAACCAAGCTAAAGCAACTCCAATGTAAAAACCGAGAATTGGAAAAAGAGAAGGAGAAATTGTACAACTATTTAAAAAACAATGAAAAACGAATAAATTATGGCTTGTATAAAGAACAAAATTTACTATTTGGTTCTGGAGCAATAGAGTCAGCAAATCGAGATATTATTCAAAAACGAATGAAGCTATCAGGCCAACGCTGGACATTATCAGGGGCACAACAAATGCTAAATCTAAGGGTATGCTACAAAAGTGGGCAGGACAAAAAACTCAAAGAATTAATAACTGATCATGCAAACGCCGCTTGACAAATCCAAAAGGGAAAAATGTCGTACACCCTCCTTATAAAGAAAAACTGTATGTTTTTCATAATGAGGTTCATTGTCTTTGTTAAACCGTTTCCTGCTTTCTGTAATGTTCAGAAAAAGTTCTCCATTCCTTGTGGATTTCACATCGAAAAAGTAGGTCCTTTTCCCTGCCCTTACAACTCTGGAATACACTTCTTCACGGTTTTGATATTCAGAGGAGTATGGCCTTCTCTCTGATGAATTGAACTCATCATAGCTACTTCCGTAACCTTCACGCAAATCCAAATTTTCCATTTAGCAAATGTTAGTTCAGGTTATTAACAATTCAATTTAAAAAATTATTAGCCCTAACTTCATTTTTTGCAAATTTTAATGATTAGCATTTTTTATACAATGAATAGTGAGGAAATAAATTTTTCATTATTCGGAAAAGGCTGGTTAAATTGTCGTTTCTTTGCCGGCCTCAAAAACAGGAAGTTCTTTTAGTTATGTTAAGCAGACGCATCCTCAGAA
>JBAWXL010000309.1:0-4962 GCA_037144095.1 Bacteroidota bacterium | reverse complement strand
CGCTCTTATTTTGCCCCGTTTCTTAATAAAGTTTAGCAAATCATCTTTAGGAGGCAATACAACTTTCTTCTCACAAGCCGACATTGCGAGCACACAAACAAAAAACAAGATAGTTTTTTGCAGTAAACCTAAATGCTTTCTATGTGTGTTTATTCCCAAAAGTTATATCGAATTCTGTCTATTTTAAATCGTTGAGGTTGCATTGGAATTTCGCTGGGATGACCAATAGCAATAAGCGAAACAGGGTGAATATGTTCGGGAAGTTTGGTAAGTTCTCTGATTCCTTTGATGCGGTCTTCGCGTGGATAAATCCCCAGCCAAACTGTTCCCAAACCCATGCTATGAGCAGCCAACAGAATGTTTTGAGTAGCTGCAGCACAATCTAAAACCCAATATCCTGTGGCTGGCTCAAGCATTTCGTCGGCACAAACCAATATTGCAAGCGGTGCTTCCTTCAACATCTTTCCATAGGGATGCACCCTTGAAAGAGCTTCAAGCAAGGGTTTTTGATTAATTACAATAAAATGCCAGGGTTGCTCATTGCGAGCAGAAGGTGCAAACATGGCAGCTTTGAGCAGATTCTTTATTTGCTCATCGCTCACCTTTTCTGAAGTATATTTTCTAATGCTCCGCCGCGAAAGTATGGCTTCAAGTGTATTCATGATATTAAATTTGCAAAATCTCTAATGTTTATTTCATCCAATTGACTATTTAACTTAACCGCTCCCAAATAATTCCATTGCCGTTTTTTCTTTCTGGGAGTCTCTTCTGGTAGTTCAGTAATTGAGATAATCACTTCTTTTCCAATAAATTTCTTTATATTGAATAGTTGAATAATATTGCTTTCCAATCTTGTTTTAAATGTATAGGTATTCATCATCATTTGTTTTTACAAATATACAACATTATTATATATTTGATATTTTGTAAAGAATATTCTTTATAGAAATAAGTCCCAAATTCCAAATCTCAAGACCCAAATTCGAACTACTCCCTTGGAACTTGAAACTTGGAATTTGAGACTTGGAGCTTATTAATGTGCTTCCAGCCAGTTTTTCCCCGTATTCATTTCGGTTTCAACCGGAATGCTAAGAGGGATTGCTTGTTGCATATTGCTTTCTACTATTTTCTTCACCACCTCAATTTCATCGAGATGCACATCCACAATCAATTCATCATGCACCTGTAAAATCAATTTACTCTTGAGTTTTAAACGGTTAAATTCATTATAAATCAGAATCATGGCTATCTTAATCATATCGGCAGCCGAACCTTGAATGGGTGCATTGATAGCATTGCGTTCGGCAAAGTTTCTTATGTTTGCATTATTTGAATTGATATCGCGCAAATAGCGTTTACGTTTCATCATGGTTTCCACATATCCATGTTCGTGAGCAAAAGCAATTTGTTGATCCATATAAATCTTAATTCCGGGATATTGAAGAAAGTAATTATCAATGATTTCAGCGGCTTCTTTCTTCGGAATATTCAAACGTTCAGACAATCCAAAAGCAGAAATGCCATAAATAATTCCAAAGTTCACCATCTTAGCCTTCCTTCGCATATCTTTGGTCACCTCATCCAGCGGAACGCCAAATACTTTTGCTGCCGTTGCCGTATGTATATCAAGCCCTTGACGGAAGGCATCCTGCATAGCTTCATCATGACTTAGTTCAGCAATAATGCGCAATTCAATCTGAGAATAGTCGGCAGAAAGCAAGAGGTAATCGGCATTCCGCGGAACAAAAGCCTTTCTAACTTCTCTTCCCCTTTCCGTTCTAATGGGGATATTCTGAAGATTTGGATTGTTCGAGCTTAAACGTCCGGTAGAAGCCACCGCCTGATTATAAGTAGTGTGCAATCTTCCAGTGCGAGGGCTAATCAAACGGGGCAACACATCCACATAAGTCGATTTCAGTTTGGTGAGTGAACGATAATCAAGTATTTTTTCAATAATCGGATGTTTATGGGCTAACTTCTGAAGCGTATCTTCACTGGTAGAGAACTGTTTGGTTTTGGTAAACTTGGTAGCTTCCACAATTTTCAGTTCGTTAAACAGTATTTCTCCCAATTGCTTGGGCGAAGAAATATTAAACGTCCTGCCAGCCATATCATAAATCTGAGTTTGCACATCTAATATCTCTCCCTCCAACTCATTTGAATATTCATTCAAGGCTTTGGTATCCACTTTCACCCCTTCTTGCTCCATAGCAGCAAGCACAGGAACCAAAGGCATTTCAATGGTATTAAAAAGGGTGGTAAATTCATTTTCTTCCAACAAAGGAGCAAAATGATGCATCAATTGAAGGGTTATATCCGCATCCTCAGCGGCATATTCTTTAAGCTTTTCCTTTTCAACACTTCGCATACCCCGCTGATGTTGACCTTTTTTCCCAATCAATTCTTCAATACTCACCGGAGAATAATTCAGATACGACTCTGCCAGATAATTCATATTATGACGCAAATCGGGTTCGAGAAGATAGTGTGCCAAAAGGGTATCGAACAACTTTCCTTCTACCGAAATCTCGTACCATTTCAAAATACTGATATCAAACTTAATATTTTGCCCAATCTTCATCGTGTCGGGATTTTCAAACAAAGCTTTAAACTCCTGCACTATGGCAAAAGCTTCATCGTATTCTTCGGGAAGCAACACAAAATAAGCTTTATGAGACTCCCAGGCAAACGACATCCCCACCAATTCAGAAGCAGCCGTATCGAGTCCGGTGGTTTCAGTGTCGAAGCAAAAGAATTTTTGTTTGCCTAATTCTTCTATCAACCACATCCTGTCTTTTTGACTTTCAATTAAACGATACTCATGTGCAACAGTCGTAATATTCAGCTTTGAGCCGGTATCAATAATGACTGGAGCCGTTTCGCCCATGCTATCTTCAAACAAAGTTCCCTGGTAGCTTTGTATCTGAGGTTTTTGATTTAATAAAGATAGATCGGTGAAAACACGTTTGGCAAAAGCACGAAGTTCGAGTTCGTCTAATAATTTTTTAAGTTCTGTTTGATTAGGTTCAGCCAGCACCAACTCCCTCGCATTGAAATCAACCGGAACATCGAGTATGATGGTTGCCAGTTGTTTCGACATGATGCCTTGTTGATGATTCTCCTCAAACTTCTGACGTAGTTTCACATTATCAATCTTATCAAGGTTTTCATAAATGTTTTCAAACGAACCGAAAGTCCCAATCAGTTTCTTGGCAGTAACCTCTCCTACTCCCGGAATTCCCGGAATATTATCCGAAGCATCGCCCCACAACGCCAAAATATCAATAAGCTGTTCGGGATGTTGAATCGAATATTTTTCACACACTTCTTTCACCCCCATCAACACGGCTTTTTCGCCAAACTTGGCAGGTTTATAAATGTGTATATGTTCCGAAACCAATTGTCCGAAATCTTTGTCGGGCGTAACCATAAAAGTTTCAAAGCCTTCTTGTTCGGCTTTCTTTGCCAGAGTGCCAATCACATCATCGGCTTCATAGCCTTCCGAAAAGATTACAGGAATATTAAATGCTTCTATCAACTTTATAATCACCGGAATGGCAGCCGACAAATCTTCGGGCATCGCCTGACGGTTTGCCTTGTATTGAAAAAAATCTTCATGCCGAACCGTAGGCGCCATCGTATCGAAAGCCACGCCAATGTGTGAAGGTTTTTCGTTCTTAATAATATCATAAAGCGTATTGGCAAATCCCATTACGGCAGAGGTGTTTAAGCCCTTCGAATTGATGCGGGGATTCTTATTCAGTGCATAAAAAGCTCTGTAAATTAATGCCATTGCATCCAATAAAAAGAGCCGGTTTTGAGGTTTTGTTTCTGTCATTTTATCTTTCTAAATCTGATTCAAATGTAGGTAAAATTATTTAAATCGAAAGAATTCAATTCATTTTCCTTAATAATAGAGAAAAAGTTAGATGTGGTGATGTGCTAATATGCTAATGTGCTAATATTTTGATATGCTGATTTCATTGCCGTTGGTTGAAACCAACGGTTTAGAATGATAGAAGAGGAATGGCTTTAGCCACCTAATTTGTTTCTTTTTATATAGAATGATGATTATTTACAATTGAGCTAACAAGTCAAAAATACTTGATTTTATTGACATCTGACGAAGCGGCAATCTCCAAAAAAAACTTTAACACAAATTTAACGCACCCCTACTGAACAATTACTTGCATAAGAGAAATTTTCTGTATTTTTGTGTTTCAATTTCACAAAACCAAGCCTAATGACCTCTCTTCTCAAATATTATTTGCCTTCATCCTCTGAAACCCTTGTGGCTGTAGAAAGAGAAAGAGAGGTGTATATGCCCCATACTCCTTTATTAAAAAGCCCATTTTTCTGCTTTGATTTTTCTCTGAAAATTAATCAAATTTTCAAAATTTCAAATAGTCCGAAAACCCTTGATGCTGTAGCGATAGATGCCAGTTCTTACCGCTTTTTAAGTTCTGCAGATTTCAAAAATGCACAAGCAAATTTCATTTCTGCACGTGCAAATTTCGAAAATGCACATGCAAATTTCAATATTACACTTTCACCTACCGGCGCTGCACAAGCCAATTTCATTTTTGTACAATCAATGAACCCGACTGCACATGCAAGGGCATTCACTGCAAGTGCAAACAAGCCCACTGCACGTGCAGTGGGAACCTCTGAATATGCAGTGGACTCTTCTGCGTATGCAAGCCAGATGGCAGCACATGCAGCCAATATGCCTGCTTATGCAGCGATGGTTTCTGCTTATGCAAGCACCACCACTGCTAAGCAGGGAATCAATCTGCACGTGCTGGGGACTCCTCTGCACCTGCGCCGGGCACATTTGCAAGCGCAGAAAACATTTCCGCACATGCAGCGACTTCAAATGAATGTGCAATTTTCATTCAAGCATCACTGCTCCCGTTTCGGATGCCAATTCAGTCTTTAAAATAATTCATATTATAATTCATA
>JBAWXL010000308.1:0-5002 GCA_037144095.1 Bacteroidota bacterium | reverse complement strand
GAGCTATAATCTAATGAATTTATTCTTTGAAAAAAGATTATCAGATTAGGCAAAGCCTTTTAGGATAGAAACGACTTAGGCTCCAGCCTAAGCCGAACTCCGAATTAAATTGATTTCTTTTTAATCGTAATTCTAAAAACAGAACCTTTATTCAGAACAGAAGATTTCACAAATATTTTGCCACGATGGTATTCTTCTATAATGCGTTTTGAAAGAGATAAACCTAAGCCCCAACCACGGGTTTTACTAGTGTAACCCGGGCGAAAAATTGTTTTAAACATGGCTTTCGGAATTCCTTTTCCGGTGTCGGAAATGTCAATATGAATTTGTTTGGCTTCATTAACGATATCAATTGTAATACTTCCAGAACCCGTAAACGCATCAATGGCATTTTTCAAAAGATTTTCGATCACCCATTCGAAAAGATTTTTATTAATCGGGGCTTCAATAATCTCACCTTGCGAAAAATTCAAATGAAAAATCACTTTCGACGAGCTACGCTTTTTAATATAAGAAACCACTTCATAAACAATGGGAACAATGTTGATTTTTTCTAATTTCGGTGGCGAACCAATTTTAGAAAAACGATCGGTAACGTTTTCCAAACGCTTAACATCTTTGTTGATTTCGGTGATGGTTTCTTCGTCAACTCCCTTCATTTTAAGTATTTCAACCCACGCAATCATCGACGAAAGAGGGGTGCCAATTTGATGCGCAGTTTCCTTTGCCAAACCCACCCAAACCTGGTTTTGCTCCGATTTTCGGGCAAAACTAAACAGAAGATAGGCAATGCCCAAAAAAATGCTGATGATGAAAAACTGGAGATAAGGAAAATAACGGAGTTGTTGCAAAAGATAAGAATCTTTATAAAAGATAAGACTCTTACCAATGCCGGAAAGATCGATTTCGAGGGGTTGGTTTTGATGAGACATTTCGTTAATCATCGTCTCAACGTACGTTTTGTTGTGAATTTGAGTGGTGTCGATATTTCCGTAGGCAAGCAATTTTTTTTGAGTGCTATCGGTTACAATAACCGGCACAGATGCTGAATTAATGACCACTTCCGTAAAAAAAGACCGCACTAAATTGTTCAGAACCCCTCTGAGTTCGGTGAAAAGTTTTGATTCTTTATAATAAATCTTATCATTAATCATTGAAAGATATTTGGCTTTAATGGGTGCAAATGTGCTGAATTCTTCAAGCAGCTTTCCGCTCAGCACCCTTGCCGAATCTTTCGGAATATTAATATTGGCAGTCATCTTAATATTATTCTTTTCATCCGTAAGAATCACCGGAATGTTGGTGTTTTCTTCAATAATTTTCAGATAAAAAGTCACATCTTCATTAAGTCCGGCAAACACCAGCCTACGATAAGCCTCCGCCCAAAGCTCCACTCTTTTGCGCTCCTCAACCTGTATCTTTTGAAAAAAATCTTCGGTATAATTCACCAGGCTTGCCTTTTGATGAATGGCATCAGCCCAAATTTTCACCTTATTGCGCTCATCGTTTGCCAATCGCGTAACCAATATGTTAGAAAACCATATTGATACAGCAAAAATGAGTGTTCCCGATAAAAAGAGCAGCCATTTCCAGCGACGTTTATGTATGTAAATATTATGTTTCACAGGTATAAAGGTAAGTAAAACGAATTTATGGCAAATATATTATTCAACAGGCTTTTTGTCATTGTCGTCGTCCCACTCAACGTTAAATTTGTTATTGTTGGTTGTTTTATTGATTTTGGTTGAAGAGGTGTCGTTGGTGTTTTGCTTCTTAAACCATCCAAATTCCTTATTCAATACATTAATCAGGTTTTGTTTTTCCGATTTTATGGCAATCTTCAGCTTTTCTTTCACACCTAACTTATCGTACTTATAAACGGGTTTTTCGGTAGTACCTGTAATGTGAATAAAGAGCGTGGTTTTGCCTAATCCATCATCTTCAATCAATCCGAACTCTTCATTTTCCTTGTTGGCTTTTCGGGCTTTATCTGATAAAAGTTCTGATAGAAGTATCTGCAATTGATAGTTTATTTCGTTGTTGAATTTATGCGTTCCCTTCATTTGTAGGTTAAGAGCATTCGACTTGATATCCATTTTGGGAATGGTAATGACTTCATTTTTAATATCGATTTTGTTTTCTAATGAAGAAAATCTTACGTTGCGAAGGTCTTCAACCCGAATAAATTTCGATAATTTTAGCAGGGGAGAATAATTGTTAAGCTCACCATTTTCGATAGTAACATCAGCGTGAGCAAAAATGGAAGATTTATCAATGGTTAAATCATCTTTATAAACAGCCGCAAACTGAATGTCGGAAGTCAATCGGCCTTTGATATTATCGTCGCGTATGCCTTTTTCTTGTCCGAAATTGCCCATCTGATAAAACATTTGGCTCACATCCACATCATTCACCGAAGCATCGAAACTAATCAATACTTTGTTGTTTTGAGAAGCATCCAACAAACCTTTTGCGAAAATTTTTCCGTTCATCGTATTCAATTGCAAGGTACTTATTACCATTTGTTGCTTTTTCAATGTCAAACGGCTTTTTACCTGCGATGCACTGAACTTTTTAAATTTAAGATTTCCTATTTCGGCATCAATAGAAGCCGATAGGGTTGTGGGAAAAACCAAACGGAAGGGTTTTGAGCTAGAATTACTTTTGCCTGAAGTAAGAATATCTTCAAGATTGAAGTTATTTGAAGTTAAACTTGCACTTATTTCAACTGCCTGATTTGGTAAAAACAAAAAGGGCAATACATTTTTAAAATAACCATTTAGTTTGAAATCACTTTTATTGATGTTTCCCGCGAAACTGTTAATGATAACATCGTTGTTGCTATATGTGAAATTTCCATTAAATGCTTTAAACTGAACAGGATTGTTTTTCAGCAGAAAACTTGCATTGCTTAGGCTTAAAGTTCCTGAAGTTTTACTGTTCAGAAAATCGCTTGCTTTCAAATGGGAAATGTCAGCAGGATTAATCCACATATTAACATCTGTATTGAGTTTTCCATGAGCTGATTCAATATCGGTTGAGCCAATAAATTTCACTATTTCTTCCAATTCAAAGTTTTGAAGTTTGCCATTGAAAGCAATTTCGGGATGAAGAAAGTTGGTAATGTTTACACTTCCCTGTATGCTTCCACTTTTTAGTTTTGCAGATAATTGTTCGAATGATATTTTGTATTGCTCAGGAAGATTAGATGAAAAATTAGAATAAGAACCTGAAAAATTAATGTTTTCAAGTGTAATGTCCGACTTTGGCTCATGTAGACTTCCATCCGAAAGAGTGAAAGCGCAATAAATTAAAGGTCTTTTATTACTTGAAATATTTCCTTTAATGCTAAGATTTAAGTTTAAAGTTCCGCTTGCAGCATATTTCTCTAACACAGATTTCGAACTTTCGGGAAGTTCTTCAATGAAAGATTGCATATCGGCTTCATTCGATTGCATTTTCAGATTAACATATTCAGAGTGCTCTTTAAATATGTATGAGCCCGAAAACATAAATTTCAACTTTTCAGTATTCAATTTACAATCAGTGAAGGTCCAGCTTTCTTTTTCCTTATCCACCTTAATCTGAGCCTCTAATTTGATGTTTTTTTGAGGAAGATAATTTATACCATCTGAAATAAAATACTGTACTCCTACATTGCCATTTAATGAAAGGTCATACTTTTTATCGTTCAGATTACCCTTTGCTTTTAAGACAGAAACATTGAATTTATATTTCTGATGGGCCGGCTCATTCGAATAAGAAATCACTACATGATTTAGATTTACACTTTTCAGATTGATTGAAAAGCCGGAAGAAGAGGTGGTATCATTTGAAGGTTTCCAAAAATGATAATTATCAGTACCATCCTGATTCACTCTAAGCTTCAGATTTGCATTTTCAATATCAATATGTTTAATACGATATTTCTTATCGAATATATCCCAAATATTAAATTGCAGATAAACTTTTTCTGCTTTCAGAAGGGTGTCTTTTTGAGTTGAAGTTCCGGCATCTTTAGCCACCACATCGGTAAACTTCAGCGAAGCCATAGGAAACTTCTCGAAAAGCGTCAACTCAATCTTTTTTACACTGATTTCCGAATTCAGTTGTTTGTTGAGTTGTTTGATAAGAAATTGTTCAACTTCTTTACTGAAAAAAAAGCCAATTACAAAAAGAGTACTAATAATCAGTCCAACAAAAACGGTTAGAGAAATCAAAAACCGTTTGACAATTTTACGTATTGTTCTCCGATTGCTCTTCTCCATAAGAGTTGAATTAATTCTTAGCCCAACATATTAAGTAAATTAACCTCTTGTATGGTCAGAAAACGCCATCTTCCTCTGGGTAAATCTTTTTTTGTTAAGCCGGCAAAATACACACGGTCAAGCTTGGTAACACTATATTCCAATTGTTCAAATATACGGCGAACAATACGATTACGACCTGAGTGTATTTCGATACCCAGTTCTCTTTTGGTCTTTCCTCCATCAATATAAGCGATTTCATCAACTTTAATCACTCCATCTTCCAACTCAATACCATTCTGAATCTTCAGAAAATCTTCCTGTGTAAGGGGTTTATCCAATTCAATATGATAGATTTTACGAACTCCATGGCTAGGGTGGGTAAGTTTTTTTGTCAGATCACCATCATTTGTAAGAAGCAATAATCCGGTTGTGTTTCTATCCAATCTTCCAACCGGATAAAGGCTTTCTTTGCAGGCATTGCGCACTAATTCCATTACGGTTTTACGACTTTGAGGGTCATCAGTAGTAGTAATATATCCTTTGGGTTTGTTCAGTAAGACATACATCGGTCTTTCTTTACGTAAGGTTTCACCACCATATTGAACAGAATCATCAGGCAATACTTTAGTTCCTAATTCAGTTACAACTTTGCCATTTACTTTAACAGCACCACTCACAATCAAATCATCTGCTTCGCGGCGTGAACAAATTCCGGCAGTTGCAATAAATTTATTTAAACGAATACCTTCTCT
>JBAWXL010000307.1:0-5025 GCA_037144095.1 Bacteroidota bacterium | reverse complement strand
GGGTTACTGGAACTGATGTAAACAATTGTGTTGATAGTGCAACGGCAATTGTTACGGTACATCCAAATCCAACAGTTACAGCAAATCCTGATTACATTTGTCAGGGGGATACAATTATATTAACTGCAACGGGTGCTAGTACTTATTTGTGGAGCCCTGGTGGGTCTACCTCTAATCCATTAATTGTTATGCCAAATACATCTACTGTTTATACTGTTACCGGAACCAATTCGTTTGGTTGCACCGGTATTGATACAGCAAATGCAATTGTTTATCCTACTCCAGCTATTGATTTTGAGGCCAATCCATGGGGAATTGAAGTTGATAATCCTATTACTTTCACAGGAAGTTCTGATGTGCCGGTTAGTCAATGGCAATGGAACTTCGGAGATTCTTTTACGGATAACAGCGGAGTTGTGGTAACGCATGCTTATGCCTCGGATGGAACATTTGTTGTTACTTTAAAAGTAATTACTGATCATAGTTGTAAGAGTGCAATTAGCCATTCGGTTATCATTGAACTTGGTTTGCAATTCCCAAATGTTTTCACTCCAAATGGTGATGGGGTGAATGATAAATTTGAAATCATCGGTTTAAAACCTAATAAAGAAAATACACTACAAGTATTTAATCGCTGGGGTAAAAAAATATATGAAAAAGCAAGCTACGATAACTCATGGACTGGAGAAGGAGCGGCTGATGGGACTTATTATTTCATTTTCACTTGGAAAAGTTATACTCTTGGAAGAGAAGCCAGTTATTCTGGAAGCGTTACTATTGTGAGATGATGCAATATCCTGATGTGCTTATTTGCTAAGAAGTTAATGTGCTGAATTGCGAATTGATTATTTTTTCTGTTTAAAGACTTCTAAAATACACCTTCTTTTAACTGAATAGGTTATTTTCGAATTAGAGCTCAATTCTATCGATTTTAGACGATTATTCTAATAAAATATGTTTGCTTATATAGCAAATATTTCATTTTTCTCTTTTCATTTGTTATTTCGAATAAATTTATTTTGCTGAATATCTGTCTTCTAAAATTTATTTTCTATTTAGGTATTCCAATTCTTAATATTATTTAGATATTTACACCCTCAAAATAAATTAATGTGATAAAACTGATTAGCAAGATATACTTCTTCTATTGGGATGGATTTAGGAGTATGACCATAGGGAGAAAACTTTGGGTCATTATCTTTATTAAATTATTTGTGATGTTTGTTATTTTGAAATTATTTTTCTTTAAGGACTTTTTAAGCACCCAATCCACAACGGAGAAGGGTAAAAGTGAATATGTAATAAATCAATTAACTAAAAAAAACTAATCTATGGTTTTAGCAACTGACTTATCAGTAGTAGACTGGTCGAGGGCGCAATTTGCGTTAACAGCAATGTATCATTGGCTGTTTGTCCCTCTCACTCTCGGATTATCGTTTATTGTGGCGATAATGGAATCTATTTACGTAAAAACAGGAAATCCCGAATGGAAGAAGATTACAAAATTCTGGATGACACTGTTTGGAATTAACTTTGCAATTGGCGTTGCAACAGGTATTATTATGGAGTTTCAATTTGGAACTAATTGGTCTAACTACTCGTGGTTTGTGGGTGATATCTTTGGTGCACCACTTGCCATCGAGGGAATTATGGCTTTCTTCCTTGAATCTACTTTCATCGCTATTATGTTTTTCGGATGGAAGAAGGTAAGTAAGAAAACTCACCTCGCTGCTTCATGGCTAACGGCTATTGGAGCTAATCTTTCTGCTTTATGGATTTTGGTAGCCAATGCATGGATGCAATATCCTGCCGGTATGCATTTTAATCCCGACACTGCCCGCAACGAAATGGTGAATTTCTGGGAAGTGTTGTTTTCTCCTGTGGCTGTGCATAAGTTCTTGCACACTATTTCATCGGGTTATGTGACTGCTGCTTTGTTTGTGGTAGGTATAAGTGCCTGGTATCTTATTAAAAAGAGGGAAGTTACTTTTGCGAAGAAAAGTATTGTTGTCGGAGCCATTTTTGGTTTGATTACTTCTCTTTTCCTTGCTTTCACCGGTGATGGTTCGGCTTATACAATGGCTCAACATCAACCCATGAAGTTTGCCGCTATGGAAGGTTTGTATGATGGTAAAGAAGGAGCCGGCATGGCTGTGATTGGTTTGCTGAATCCGGGAAAGGAATATAATGATAATAAACGTTCGCCCATGGTTGATTTGGAAATACCCAAACTCATTTCGATGCTGGGATATCGTGATGCAAATGCCTTTGTCCCGGGGGTTAAAGATTTGGTGGATGGGAATCCTTCGCACAACATCATTTCGACACAGGAGAAAATGGATAAAGGTAAAATTGCCATTCATTCGCTTGCGGAATATAATTTAGCTAAGAAAGAAGGCAATACGATGAAAGCGGATAGCGCTTTGAAAAGCTTTAATGAGAACTTTAAATATTTTGGCTATGGTTATTTGAACAATCCTCAGGAAATAATTCCTAATGTGCCGGTTACATTTTATAGTTTTAAACTTATGGTGGGTTTGGGGGTTATCTTCATTATTGCATTCATCATTATTCTTATTTATATATTCAAAAATACTCTTGAGAAGAAGCGATGGCTGCTTTGGTTTGCTGTTTTGTGTTTCCCACTGGCGTATTTTGCCAGTCAGGCGGGATGGATACTCACTGAAGTGGGCCGACAACCCTGGGTTATTCAGGATTTAATGCCTAATGTGGCGGCAGTTTCCCGCATTGATTCGGGTTCTGTTGTGCTTACATTCTGGCTTTTCGCTTTTATATTTACTTCCCTACTCATAGCTGAAGTAACTATTATGATTAAACAAATTAAAAATGGACCAAATAAAGATGGAGGAAAATAATCATGTTTGAAACACTTTCACAATTATCATTACAACAATATTGGTGGGTTATAGTATCCCTCCTTGGTAGTTTATTAGTTTTTCTTCTTTTTGTTCAGGGTGGGCAAACGCTGTTATTTTCCCTGGGAAAGACTGAGGAGGAAAAAACTATGATTGTTAATTCGCTTGGACGTAAATGGGAATTCACCTTTACGACCTTAGTTACGTTTGGCGGCGCTTTCTTTGCCTCCTTCCCCCTATTTTATTCGACCAGCTTTGGTGGAGCCTATTGGGTGTGGATGGCAATTTTGTTTTGCTTTATTGTGCAAGCCATTGCCTACGAATTCAGAAAAAAAGAAGGCAATGTGTATGGCTCAAAGTTCTACGAAATTCTTTTATTCATCAATGGTTCGCTCGGACCTTTGCTGTTGGGGGTGGCGGTGGCTACTTTCTTCACCGGTTCGGCTTTCAGTGTGAATAAAATGAACATTACCAACATCGGCGGCATGAATGTTATTTCCGGCTGGGAAGGTCCTGCAAAGGGACTGGAAGCCGTGTTGAGTTTTCACAATGTTAGTCTTGGCTTGGCGGTGCTATTTCTTTCGCGCATCCTTGGCGGTTTATATCTCATCAACACAATTAATGATGAAAACATCTACAGTCGTGCCAAAAGATGCCTGCTAATTAATACGATCCCATTTCTTGTTTTCTTTTTGTTCTTCGTAATCAGATTATTATTTATTGATGGTTATGCCGTGAACCCTGCCACGAAAGAAGTGTTTATGGAAAGCTACAAATATTTGCATAATTTCCTTCAGATGCCCATGGTGTTGGTTATATTCCTGGTTGGAGTGCTTTTGGTGCTTTGGGGAATTATTTCTACCCTCTTTATGAAATCGCTGAAAGGCATTTGGTTTACGGGCATTGGCGTAGTTCTCACGGTATTGATGCTGTTTATGCTTGCCGGTTTGAACAATACGAGTTATTACCCTTCGAGCTTCGATTTGCAAAGCAGTTTGACCATCGAAAACTCATCTTCAAGTCATTATACCCTCACCGCGATGAGTTATGTCTCTTTGTTAGTTCCTTTTGTGTTGGCATATATTGTTTGGTTTTGGCGCAAAATGAACAGCAGCAAGATCACAGCCCAGGAAATGCAGGATGATGCTCATTCATATTAATCAATAAAAAAAAAGAAGTATGTATACAACAGAAATATTATGGTTTTTAAGCCTTCCGGTGCTCATTTACGTAACGTATCGCATCATTTTATGCGGCGTGAAGAAGATTGAGAAAACACTGGGAGAGTAAAAAAAGTCCCAAGACCCAAATTTCAAATTCCAAATTTCAAGAAGAGAATAATTTATTGATATTCTGGCATCTTTAAGAGAGTAAAAAAAGTCCCAAGACCCAAATTTCAAATTCCAAATCTCAAGAAGAGAATAATTAATTGATATTCTGGCATCTTTAGGAGAGTAAAAAAAGTCCCAAGACCCAAATTTCAAATTCCAAATCTCAAGAAGAGAATAATTAATTGATATTCTGGCATCTTTAGGAGAGTAAAAAAAGTCCCAAGACCCAAATTTCAAATTCCAAATTTCAAGAATTGAAAAAGTCAATTACCTCCACCAAAGGCAGTGATATGAAAGATAAGTCCAATGGGCATAAAAAGCTAATAAGGTCAGATGAAAAGAGAGATATTTATTATGGTTACTAAGGGAATGAGGTTAATTTGCTATAACCTTATTACCTTAGTAACAATAATGGATTACCCTGGAATCAAACCTGATTACATTATTTAACAAGCAAAAAGGTTTAACCATAAGAACATAACCACCTTCAATGAAGATGGGTTTTTAAATAAAATTGAATTATATTAAAATCATAGGTGTAAGAAGAATTTCCATTTTAATATTAATGAATTCATTTTGAAATAGGTTTTTCATCCTTTGGATTTGGATTTTGGAATTTGAGACTTTGAATTTTTCAACCTAAATGGGTTATTAAGTTAATAAGATATTGGATTATTTAGAAAATAATCTAATGGTTAATATGTGTAGGAGGCCTGTGCGAAAGTGCAGGTCTCTTTTTTTAGGGGTTTAGGCTTTTAGACTATTAACCTGAGTTCGGGATAAGGGATTGTTAACAACGATGTTTATAACTAATAGAC
>JBAWXL010000306.1:0-5060 GCA_037144095.1 Bacteroidota bacterium | reverse complement strand
TACATACATCATTACTGGAGGACTCCATTCTCCTGCCAAACTTGTAGGAGGCATCACAAGTACGTTACAAGCCTTATCTGCCATTTCTTTTGCCACATGAAGTTTTGCCCATAAACCCGGCAGTTTTTTGTCGAGCGCTTTAATGTCCTCACACAAACGTTTCGAGGCAAAAGCCTCTTGTTTGTGAAATTCAATATATTTTTTGATAAACTTTTTCTCGAAATCGCTTAACGGAATTTGTTTCTCGTAAATAAGAGTGATGGTGCGCAAAGGAGTTTCATAAACCAATTTATCTTGCGAAAGGTTGAAAGCTGTGCAATCATCATAATACACATTTCCGCCTATGAAAAGACTGTAGACCATGCTGTTTTCTTTATCATAAGCAATGCATTCCTTTATATTATCTTTCAGCAAGGCTTCTAAACGCGCCTTCTCATCGATTTCGGCTTTGCAATAATCAGCATACAATTCGTCGTGATGCTTGCGAAACCGCGACCATTGCAGGCTCATTTCCTTCGTCCAACCCCATTCTTTCCACGAAGGACCAATAGGAAGTTGGCTCTCAATTTTGTTGTAATCTGTAAAACCCTTTTCATCCTTTCCATAGATGTTTTGTTGTCTGATAAAAAGCTGACGTTCGTCAGTTTTGTGGATATACTCATTAAAGAGTTCAATATCAACAGGGATTTTCTGTAGCATATTGTATTTATTTAGAGTTAAAAATAAAATTAATTAGCTGTTTTAAGAACAGATAAGGTATGGTTTAAAATCTTAACGCAAAAGTACAAATAGAAATAAAATAAAAGTCATTTTATCGAAAAAAATATCTTGATTGATTTTTTGTTTTTATTCTATTTAAGCAAACGAAATATTCGTCACTGATTTACAGATTGCTTTATAATGGCTAATTCTTTCAGAAAATAATCTGCGATTCAGTGGCTACTAAATATTTTAAGATGCTTACACATTTAATTCGAACAATTAAAGAAGTAAAATAGTATTATTCCGAAAAAACACGATATTTGTTCTCACCTTAACATGCTAAAATGAAAATAAATATTGTCGGTGCCGGGGTTGGAGGATTAACTGTGGGATGCTATTTGCAGATGTGCGGATTCGAAACCGAAATATTTGAGAAGCAACCCACCTCAGGAGGATTATGCACAAGCTGGAAGCGCGGAGAATATACCTTCGATGGCTGCATTCAATGGCTATTGGGTTCGGCCGGGGGAAGTGCTTTCTATAAGCTTTGGTCAGAATTGCTCGACATGGAATCTATCCAATTCATTAGTCACGAAAGCCGTTTTCATATCGAACTAAAAAACATACATGACAGGCATGGAAGCCCTGTTTTCATCTTATATACCAATATAAATCGCCTCGAAGCATATCTTCTCGATATTGCCCCCGAAGATAGCAGTCAAATCAAAAGACTCACAGGCTTTATCCGCAAACTTCAACAATATGATTTACCTCCTGCCGTAGATAAGGTGGTCAGCCTGATGAGCCTCAAAGAAAAAATGGGGATGATGAAACATCTACCCCTATTGTTTTTAATGTTGAAATGGAAGGGGATAACAAATAAGTCTTTTGCTCAAACCTTACAAAATCCATTTCTTAAAGAAGCCTTCAGTTTGCTGTTTGATGGAGAAGAACTTTCGCTTCTGTTGCTAACAGTGCCTTTGGCTTCTTATGATACCCAATCGGCAGGCTATCCATTGGGTGGTTCTTATAAGTTTGCCCAAAGGTTTGAAGAAAAATATCTTTCACTGGGGGGAAAAATCCGTTTTAATGCTTCAGTTTCGAAAATTCTGGTTGAAAACGATTCAACAAAAGGATTGCTTCTTGCTGATGGGACCCATCATTTTTCAGATATTTGCATTTCAGCCGCCGACTGGAACTATACTTTCTTCGAAGCTCTTGAAGGAAATTACACCAATAAAACCATTCTTTCGCTTCGCGAGCAGAAGAAACTGAAGATTTATTATTCAATTTTTATGGTAAGTCTGGGTTTGTCGCGCACATTTGAAAACGCTCCACAAATCAGCCGTTTTCCTCTTAAAGAAAACATAGTTTCACCCGATGGAACAGAGTTTGAAAGACTCGAGGTACATATTTATAATTACGATCCCACTCTGGCACCCAAAGGGAAAACGGTGGTTTCTGTAAGTTTCTATACCACCTCCGGCGATTATTGGATCCACCTCCGAAATTCAAATAAAGAGGCTTATAACAAAATAAAAAATGAATTTGCTCATACCATCGTTGAAGCCTTTGATGAAAAATTCGGCAATATCAAAAACCATATCGAAGAAATGAATGTGACAACTCCGGCTACCTACCATCGCTATACTGGTAATTATCGCGGAAGTGTGCAAGGTTGGTTGCCTGAAAAAAACCTTATGACAACAAATACAATAAAACCAGATTTGCGTGGACTACATAATTTTTACTTTTGCGGACATTGGTCGCAACCAGGAGGAGGCTTACCAATTGCCATTAAATCAGGAAGAGATGTTGCACAAATGATCTGTAAAAAATGGAAAGTGCCTTTTACACCGGACTTTCGAAAGTAAATTATACCTGCTCTTCATTTCAATTTTGAAGAATACTAAGCCATTGCAAATTTCAATAAATTTCGGAAAAACACTTTGTTTATTTCGATTGCTTTTTCTTAAAAGGCGATAGGGGATGATTTATATAAATTCTGGTCGTAAACATCCCTGCAGGGTCTTCAATATCAAACAGAATGCCTTTTTTCTTTTTCGTAGTTTCAAATTCTTCAGCTTTATAATATATTGAAGGGTTTTTTAGGTCTTTCAAATAAAGTGAATCGTTCAGATAGACTATCTGAAAATGCTTTTTAATATAGGCTTGGTCTCCAATTTTATTGTATTCTTTTTCTGCTTTTTCATCATCATACAAAGGAGTGGGATTCATCCCACTATATTCGATTGATTGGTCGGGATAGTATTTGATAAACCTAAATGCTTTAAGCGTATCTTCAATTTCCTTATCAAGAGAGTCGTTTTGAGTTAAGCCAAATTGGAAATTACCAAACAAGCCGGGTATCATACTTGCGGATGGTGTTTCCGGGAATTGCCATTCCCAAACGGGTATGGCATATATTTCTTTCCATTCGTTATGCTCAAGTGTGTAAATATAAGCATGATTCAGGTTCGACGCATCGCCCCATTGTTTTACCACCAGTAATTCGTCTTTGCCATCCAAATTAATATCCCCACAGTTTTCTATGTAATGAAAACCCATATCGCCTCCACTCAATTGAATATTCAATTTTTTCCATTCAATAAAGGATGCTTTAGCAAGATATTCGTTCAGGAAAATCACATCAAAGTAATCAAAATTAGTATCCGGGTTATCGTAATATTTAGGTGCCTCATGTTGAAGCGTAGAGTCGGTATATCTCTCATAGAGCGTATCCACCGCATGGTCGCCATCAAAATTACCCGTCACCACAAAACGATAACCCATGATGGGTTTAGAGTTGCGCAATAGGGTATCCACTCTTAATCTAAGCGAATCATCACTTGTTAATGGTTTTCCGGAAAGAGTATTCGTTTTCACATTTTCAACTTCCTGCTGAGCAACAATTTGTCCGCTATATAAAATGATTGAAATTAAAAGTATTAATATGTGTTTCATGCTTGCTGAAAACGACTTCTAAGTAGTTTCTATTCTAATGATTAATTGATTGAAAGAGATAATTGGCCACTTATTGAGGGCTAACAAATGATAATATGTTTTTTTAGATTAAGGGAAATACTTATAAAATGCATTTCTATGTCCGAACCTGACTAAACAAACTTTATCTTTTTTAACAATCAGACCAATTCTATAGCCTTCTAATAGCTTAATTCTATATTGATTTTTATACTTACGAAGTTTCTTAATGTTGTTGATTTTAGCAATAGAATCAGCTTTTTCTATTTCATGCATCACCTCCAGCACCGTTTTTAGTAGTGCGCGATTTGTATAAGCAGAAATATCTCTGTAAAATGTGCCTTTAACACTTAACTCCATGTTTTCTGAAGTGTTCGTATACTTTTTCTACCGGAACATCCTCACTTTGGAGACCTTCGTTGATCCATTTCGAAATGGCTAATTCCTCTCTTTCTTCTTCCGTTAAAATACGCGATTTGAGTCTGTTTTTCTTAAATAAGGATATAAAGAAATCTTCCTTTTCATCGGGAATGTTTACTATGATTGTCTTCATTTTGTTTTTAATATTTTGATGTACAAAAGTAATTATAATATTGACGCCAATTGTTTAAATAAAATAAGCAGAATGCTAATATGATGCTTTATTTTCCTGCAATTTTATTTTGCTTTCATTTTATTTCCCTTTGCATCGTGTGTCAACTCGGCAAGACCCAATAGCTCCATCAGTGGAGGGACATACATTCCGAAACGCCCACGCAGTCCTTTCTTTAGTCCATACCATCCGCCAATAGGGTTTTGCTCCGAACGACCCCAAGCTTCTACAGTTCCTTCTTTTGCGGGTTTTTGCTCGTCGGCGCTACCCAGTTCCATCCAGTCGCAGTGTTTTTTAAGCATGGCATGAAGGTCGGAGATGCAGCGATAGTCGTATAACAAAGTTGTCTTGCCCACCACACAGACTATTACTTCTTTCGCATCTTTAATATCTTTATACATTTCGTATTCCGACGACATTGGCGGGGTTTTCAATTTCCACGGATTTTCTTTTGTCCCTAGTTCTTTTGTCATTTTTTTATTTTCTAACATTAATACTTAATTGATGCTTTGCAACTCAAAAGCATGGTTCACTTAGCATGAAGCGCAATTTATTTCTTAACCAAATTATTTCCTTCAAAACTTACATCAATCTCAGTACAAAGGTACATCATTTTTAAATATCCAATTCATCCAAAAGGCTATTTATTTCATTTATTTTTTATGACGTACCTTTACTACTAAAACTTATGCCGTCGACTGTCCAGAGGATGCCGTCGACTGTACAAGTGATGCCGTCGACTGTCCAGGGGATGCCGTCGACTGTACAAGTGATGCCGTCGACT
>JBAWXL010000305.1:0-5086 GCA_037144095.1 Bacteroidota bacterium | reverse complement strand
TTCTTGCGGTACGGACGGGACTGCCTGAATGAAATTCAATGAAATTTTATGAAACTAAGTTTTTAAAATATATTTATAATATGCTGTTTACGTGAGTTATATAATTGAATTGCATTTTTTTAAGTTTCAATAGATTTCTTTAGATCGCAATTAAGTCGGCAAAATGTCGGCAATAATATTTGTAATGCCAATTATTATTTGTTTCTTTGTTGTATAATTTCTGAGAAATATAGAATATGGCAACTGTTCAATTAAGAGTTTCAACAAAAATAGACAAAAATATTGGAAAGGGAGAAATCCTATTAAGATTTTTTCATGGTAAAATTGATATACGCTCAAAAACAGGAATTTACGTAAATCCTGAGCGATGGAATAAGGAAAAAGAATGTTTAATAATTCCTCGTTATGCGACACCTGAACAAATCGAATTGACGAAACTTCAATCAAGAATAGATGAGCTATCAAATATCATTTCTAATGCATTTGTTTCGACAGATAGGGCTGATATTAGTAATAAATGGCTTGAAACCCTAATTGATAAATTTAATAACCCTCAGAAATACTCGCCATCCAAAGTTGAAGAAATTCAGGAGAAAACACTTTTATCATATATTGAAGATTTCATTATACAATCGTCAGAACGTCGGAATAAAGAAACAGGCCGTTTGCTTACCCCAAATAACCTTCAACAGTATAAAGCAACCCAAAAACACCTGATAGCATTTGCTGAAATTTCAAATAGAATGGATTTCCAGTTCAATGAAATCAACAAACAGTTTTATGATAACTTCGTCATATACTTACAAAATCCTATTCAAAAAACTGAAAATGGTAAGCTGGTTTTAGACAAGAATGGGCAACCAATATTGATAAAGAAGGGTTTTACACTAAATAGTGTTGGCAAACATATTAAGATTTTAAAAGTGATGCTCAATGATGCACCTAAAGATCTGTTAGCAAAATCCGATCATAGAGGTTTTCATGTTTTTACAGAAGATATAGACAATGTTTATTTAAATGAAATTGAACTTGGGAAGTTAAATGATTGCGATTTTTCAAAAACAATTAATCTTGAACGCGTAAGAGATTGGTTCTTACTTTTAGCATGGACAGGATGCCGCTTTTCTGACCTAACAAAAATTAATAATTCTGATAAACGTAATAATACAATTACATTTCGTCAGCAGAAAACAGGCAATAAAATTACTATCCCTTTGCACCCAGTTGTATTAGAAATTTTGCAAAAGTATAATTATAACATACCTGAGCCAGTTTCTAATCAAATTTTCAATGAAAACATTAAAGAAGTTGCTAAAAAAGCTGGAATAACTGAAATGGAGAACATTACACGTACTGTTGCAGGCAAACTTACAACTGAACGCTTGCCAAAATGCGATTTAATCACAAGTCATACTGGACGGAGATCTTTTGCTACAAATATGTATAAGCGCAAGATACCTTCACTTACAATTATGAGTATTACAGGACATAAAACCGAGAAATCATTCCTTAAATACATAAAGGTCAAACAAACAGAACATGCCGAATTAATGGCAGCTGAATGGAAAAATATATATTAAGTCCATTTGACCTACAATGTTATTTTTGATTTAAGAAAATAGCAGCAAATTACCCACCTGCAAATCATAACTTTAATTGTAAAAAATATCTATATCTACAAAAAATTATTTTTGTAGATATAGATATTTTTATTTTCCACAATGTTTTCCTGAGAATTTCTAAAAATTGGTCAATTTTCAAATGTTTTATATATTTGCAATCGTAACATTAGTAAGATTATGGCAATGTTTTCTATGTCTCATTTTTCGAAACAAGATTAAGTTACAAATAAATTTTAACTACAGATTTGAATTATTTGGTGGGAGTTTATTTTCCTGCTTTAAAATGAATTTGTATTTCAGTAGAATGCTACACTAAAGATTTAAAAGCAATCATTCAATTTCATAAAACTCCTAAACAAAGAATTTTATTCAGAACTCGAATTACAAAACAATATATTATAAAATCATTATTCAATCCCACTACAGGAGAAGAAGAAAAGAAACCAATCAAAGAAATTGCAAGTAGTCACCTTGCACACGTACATTTGTTGGCAATCTGTAAAAGAAAGTAAAAGACCCAAACCTAGTTGGTGCATTGTACGGACATAAAGAAGGCAGTAAAGCATTTGCGCGTTACAGAAATATAGATGATGACATGAAAAAAGACTTGATTTCTTTGCTCGATTAATAAAAATTATATCACTTAATTATACTTAAACATAAAAACAACAACATTATGGAAAATCTTTTGTATTATCATTTTTGGATGTTAAAGGATGCTGAAATACCTTTCGACATTGAAAAAGAATATTGTTATTTGCAGGAAGCAAATGACAAGAAATTTATAGCAAACTACTTTGTAAGTAGAGAGTATTTAAAATATCTTTTTGAGAATAATTACTTTGCAGAATTATTAACTGTATATTTAAATGTATCATATGATGAAAATCATCCAGAAGATATAAAAAGTAAAGCTATTGACTGGATTAGTCACACAATAGAAATTTTATTAGAAGCAGATATATTTTATAATTTTATTAATTTAAAGATACTTGAACATATTGTCAAAGATTTCAAACCAACTAATAAGATTAATGTATTAAGGTTAGATGAGAATAAAATTCCACAATGGATGTCGTTGGATAGAAGTGATCCATTCTTAAAGCAAATTGTTGTGAATATTAGCATTGGCAATCCAAGTAGTAATATAGTAGTGAATGTCTCTGAAGAAAAACAAGAAAATCTTGATGACGAAGTGGAAGACAGAAAATTAGATAAAAAAAATGAATTTCTAAAAATACAAATATTTATCATAAGAGAATTATTAAAGAAACTGGGTGTAACAATAAATAATCAAAAAGTAAAAGATGTAAATGGACTGACAGCTATTCTTACAGGTGGTAGCATTGATACAATTGCTAAATATGCTAGAGGTCAAATATCATTTACAAAAAAAACTCACAAGGAGGCTGTAGATAGAGTAAATCCAATTCTTCAGAATTTAAATCTTGGTATAACGTTAATTATTTCTCCAGATACAAAAAAGTGACCGGTTAAGTAACCGGTCTGTAGAAACATTTTCATTTTTCTTTGCAGAGAATTCCTCATAACAGGAGTTCTCTGTTTTTTTTTATGCACTATTCAAAGAAAAATAAATTGAAATATCATATGAGTGATGAAAAACACATACTATTAATTGAACTAGCTAAAATCTGTCCAGATTTAAATATATCAATCAAATGTAGTGATTTGCTTGATGCGTTTAGATGTATCATTGAAGAAAAGTTAAAGCAATCTGAAGTCATCACCGCAAATGAAACAAAAGAGATCTATCTGAAAGAAGAAGAAGTTCGTAAGATTCTTAATACTTCTCATGCGAGTTTACACAGATGGCATAAGTCTGGATATCTAGTGCCTATTAATATAGGACGTAAAATATTTTACCCGAAATCAGATATTGAGAAACTTTTGAAAAACAAATTATAATTAAACATACAAACTTATGAAAATCGAAATAAATACAATTATGAATACTTCAGAACCAACCTTAAAGCAACTATAAAGCGACATTTCTATATTCAATCATATTAAAACCTTAAAACAATGAAAACAACGATTCAATTCTCAAGCCCCAAAATTATTCGTGCAAAACTAAAAAACAACAAATTGCACCTGAAACTTGACTGGGGCCATAGAAAAGGTACCACAATAATTAGCAGGTACTATAATGGGTACAATTATGAAGATGTTGAATATGATATAAACCAGTTCTTCAAATCGGGTGAATACCTGATTTACGAGTACAATTTGCCAATTTCAATAGAAATTCTGGAATTGCTACCGATTATAAACAAAGCAAATCAAAACTTTCAAATTTCAGTAAGAATGACTGAAGAAGTAAATGATCTGATGCCGAACTTAAAAGCAAGTTAAACGAAAAGAAGTAAGAACACCATTGCATATTTACCTGAACACACTGTTTGAAATTACAAAACATTTTAATTAAAGAAATTATGAAAAAGAAATTAGACAAATTATTACGATGAAACGGGATACACACATACCCTTTGATTTAAATATCAAAAAGAATAGTTGTATTGAATACGTTCAAAATATGACTATGGGGCTTACAAAGATGATTATGACATTAATACATAATGAATCACCTTGATTAATTCAGCGCATTTTGCACTGTACAGGGGATTCGTCACTTCGACAAATCCCCTTTTTTATTGAATTGAAGCTATAAAATATCAGATATGATAGCTTAAAACAGAAATAGAACAGATTGATATTATGAAGCAAGTGTTAAGTATTTAATTTCAATTCATCATCTTTTTGAAAAAAGGTTTAAAGAAATCACTAGCTGGGTAAGTCTTTCGATAAACAAGATAAAGAGTATTAGAGAAATACTCAAAACGTTCTTTGACATGGTGTCGATAAATCAGAAATTTTTAATTGAATCATCAACTTCGTTTCATTTGAAACAAGGTTGAAAGAAAGGAGTGATTCTTGAAAATTCACTTCAGGGAGAGACCACTTCCATAAATCAAATCCGTTAAGAGCAAGACGAGATTGCTCAGATTTTAAAATTTAAATCAAATTTATATGGAAGAAAATAAATTAATTTATGTTGATCCAAATATACTGGTTGAAAATGAGAATACAAACCAATTGTATTGCTCGGAACCGGAAAATTGGAGTCGAATAAAGGAAGATATCAAGTTAGTTGGTATCCTTGAACCATTAATTGTAGATCCAGATAATGTAATTGTATCTGGAAATATACGTCGGAGAATTGCGATAGAATTAAAGATGGCTACAGTGCCAGTAATCTATCAAAAGAAATCTGGAATTGATGCGAAACTACTTTCAGTTTCGCATGCACAGCAAAGAATCAAAACCCCATCTGAAATTCTTAAAGAAGTAAAAATTCTTGAAGAAAACTATCCGGTGGGTAAGGGAAGCCGGACTGATTTGAATCCTGAAATCAGAAAAAATCAGGAGTTGAGAAAAAATGTCAA
>JBAWXL010000304.1:0-5131 GCA_037144095.1 Bacteroidota bacterium | reverse complement strand
GAATTTGAATTCGAAAAAGTTTGCAGGGGGCCAATGATGCCGGTAAATAGAGAATTTGCCTGGGGAAATCCTTTTATTACGGATGCAAATCAAGTTGTTTTCGATGGAACTTCATGGGAAGGAGTTGTTGATACTATTTTGGCAGGTACAGGAATTGCAAATCATGGAAATTATTCAACAAGCGATTTAGGTGTTCTGCGAAATGGTTTTGCAGGAAACGATTCGACCAATCGTTTAACCATCGGTGCTGCTTATTACGGAGTACTCGAAATGAGCGGTAACCTTTGGGAAATGTGTGTCAATGTTAGTACCGAGGGCCTTCAGTTTACCAGAGTAAATGGGGATGGGGAAATCAGTCTTTCCGGTGAAGCAAATGCCTTAAGTTGGCCCTTAGTAGATGGAACCGGCGCAGGCTATCGTGGAGGTGGTTGGAAGAGTGGAATTAATGGATCATTTAGAGACTTGGCAATTTCCGATCGTTTTTATGCGGGCATGAAACCCTCAACCCGCCTCGATACTTCCGGGGGAAGAGGAGTAAGATAAAACCATGATTATGAAAAAGTACATTATCGTTTCTTTTTTAACTTTAATATTCTGTAGCGGATATTCTCAGTCTGCTTATCATGGTGGAAAGGGTGATGGCTATGCTTTTGCCGAAATATTTATTGAAAATGCAGGCATGCAAAATTACCCTGTTCAAGCTTCTGTTCTGTTTCCAAATCCAGTTTCTGTTGGGCAACATGTATCACTTAAAACATATAGTTCTAGTTCTGAGGCTTTGCATTTTTCAGTTGTAAATATACTGGGAGAAACAATTAATGAAGGCTTATGTATTGGTAATAAAGCAGGCACATTTTCAATTCCTTTTGTTTTTGATGTTAAGGGGATTTATTTTTTATCAATTCAAAGCAGTTACAAAAAGCAATTATTTAAATTGATAGTTAATTAGATGAAATATCGAATGAGCTTGAATTTCACCTTTAATTTCAAAAGTATTATAGTGGCTGTTTTATGTTTTTTTAGTCTCAATGTATTCTCGCAAAAACTATCAGATACCATTCATTTAAAGGGAGTGGACGTATACACTTCCCGTAAAGGGAATGAACCTTTTTTGCAGGTGCAACTTGATTCAGTGGTGATGGCAAATTCCATTCATGCAAATTTGTCGGAGTTAATGTCGCGCAATACTTCAGTATTTATCAAATCGTATGGCATGGGAAGCCTTTCCACGCCTTCCTTTAGAGGGACTTCTGCCAATCATACCCTTGTTGAATGGAATGGTATGAAATTAAATTCGGCAGTAAACGGGCAAATCGACTTCGCTATCATCCCCGCAACAGCATTTGACAAGCTGGATGTTAAGTTTGGATCAGCAAGTATGTCGGAAAATACTGGCGCTTTCGGAGGGCTTATTCAATTGAGTAGCGATGCCAATTGGGATAATCGCATGAATGTATCTTTAAGTCAGTTTTATTCCAGTCTGAACAATTGGACAAGTATGGCTGTGGTTAAAATAGGGAATGATTCTTTTCAGTCGGTGAGTCGCTTGAGCAATACTTCAAATGAGAACCTCTTTTCATACAACAATATTTTAAAACAAGGCAATCCGATTGAAAATTCACAACATAACAGTTTCCATCAGCAAGCTTTTATACAAGAACTTTATTGGCGTTTTAAAAAACAACAACAATTCTCATTAAAACTCTGGTATAGCCACAACGAAAGAGAGATTCCGCCCATTATGAACATTCAAAATTTATCCAACTTTTCTTCTCAGACGGATGAAAGTTTTTTTGTTTGCACTCATTGGGATTTGCAATCGAAAAAAGGCTTTCAGTTGAATAACGATTTGAATTATTCATACACCTTCATTCATTATAAAGACAGTTTAAGTAGTTTGTTCGTTTCTCACTTTATCAATACTTTAACCGAAAAATTTTCATTTAAACAGCTTAGGTTGTTGAAATGGATGTATCTTTCAGCCGGAGCGAATTATGAATATGACAAAGTGGCTTCAGGGAATTTTTCGGAATACAAATACAGGCATATTGCTACAGTTTTTGCTGACTTGAATATGCATGCTGCAGAAAAGTTGTCGTTTGATATTCAGGCAAGGGAGAATTATCTGGATGATCAGTTTTCACCTTTGGCAGTGGTATTGGCTTTACATTATAAACCATTCAATTCGATAGAATTTTATGTAAAACCCAATGTTTCGACCAATAATCGTTTTCCGACAATGAACGATTTGTATTGGGTTCCGGGCGGTAATCCAAATTTGAAATCGGAGAGGAATTATACCGCAGAACTTAATTTATATTTTGAAACTTCTCCTTCAAAAAAACTTTTTCATCTCACTGCTTCGGGAGCTGCTTATATTTCAAATATTGACGATATGATAATTTGGGCACCCTTGAATGCTTCCTATTTCGAATCTCAAAATCTCAAGAAAGTGAAATCTGAAGGCATCGACCTCTTATCAACGGCTTCAGTTTTATGGCATAAGTGGAAATTTTTGGTTTCAGCAAATTATTCGTATTGCAAATCAGTTAACGAAAAGTCAAATCTACAAAATGATAATTCAGTTGGGAAACAGATGATATATACTCCTCTGCATGCTGCAAACGGGGCTTTTACTGTTGAATATTCGGGTTTTGTGTGTACATACCGACAGCAATATGTTGGTCGGAGATATATCAGTTCCGACAATTTGGTTTACTTACCTGATTATAGTGTAGGAAGTGTTCAATTGAGCAAAAAATTCAACTATAAAGCTTTTTCTTTACAACTGTGGTTTGATGTTCAGAATTTGTTTGACGAAGCTTACGAATCGGTCGCATACCGCCCTATGCCCGAAAGGTTTTATGAAGTGGGTTTAAGAATTGGGTTTAATAAATAAGTTTTGATTATCTTTACAATGCTTTTATCAGGAACACAAAGTTGCACAAAGTTTGAGCACAAAGTTCCACAAAGTTTCAAATATTATGGATGAAAATACAATTAGTAAAATTATTTTAGATTGTGCTTTTAAGATACATACTGCTTTAGGTTCAGGATTATTGGAAAAGGTGTATCGCGTATGTTTATTTTATGAACTTCAAAATCGAGGGTTATTTGTTGAACAAGAAATTGGCATGCCCATTATTTATGAAAATGTCAATCTTGAATGTGGTTATCGAATTGATATTTTAGTCGAAAGAAAGGTGGTGATTGAGCTTAAAGTGGTTGAAGACATCAACATTGAACATATTGCACAAACCCTCACTTATATGCGATTTTCGAATTGCAAACTCGGACTTATTCTTAATTTTTATAAATCTTCCCTTAAAGATGGAATCAAAAGACTTATTCTATAATCCTTTGAGCAACTTTGTGCAACAACTTTGTGCAACTTTGTGCTCCCTTAAAAAGAAAAACAAACTCCTACTTTTTCTGAGTTTAATATTTGCTTTAGTTTCTTGCCACAAAGACCCCGGTCCTATAGACAATTCGCCAACTCCCGACCCGAGTGGCAATTATACTAATGGAGTGTTTGTTATGAATGAGGGTAATTTTCAGTGGGGGAATGCGGCTGTTTCGTTTATACATTTAAATGATTTCAGCATAGAAAACAATCTTTACCAGGCTGTCAACCAGGAAACACTTGGCGATGTGGGGCAATCTATGACAATCAATGGAAATAAAGCCTATTTGGTAGTAAACAATTCTCAAACCATTGTGGTAGTGAATTTAGTAGATTTTAAAACCATAACCAAAATCACCGGCTTCAATTCTCCAAGATATATGTTGGTGGTAAACAACAGCAAAGCCTATGTAAGTGATTTATATCAAAACGCTGTTTATGTAGTTAATCTTCAAAACAACAGTATTCAAAAAACCGTTGCTGCATCGGGTTGGACGGAACGTATGCTGCTGCTCAACGGAAAAGTTTTTGTTTGCAATATGGACAAAGCCAATGTATTGGTAATGGATACCGCCTCAGATGCCATCATCGACAGCATTCCAACCATAAAAGAGCCTAACAGCATTGTGAAAGATGCCCAAAACCGCCTTTGGGTGCTTTGCAGCGGAGGCAGCAACCACGAACAAATTGCTTCACTCATGTGCATCAATCCCACAAGCTTGCAGATAGAAACACAATTCAGCTTCAATGCAACGGATTTTCCCACTGAACTCAGCATCAACAAAGAAGGTACAGAATTATTTTATCTTAATTCGGGGGTATACAAAATGTCAACCACTGCCAGCGCATTGCCCACACAAGCCACCATAGCGCAAAACGGACGAATATTCTATCGCATGGGCATACATCCGCTGAGCAACGATATTTTTGTAACCGATGCTGTTGATTATATGCAGGATGGTTGGGTGCTGCAATATGATGCCGCCGGAAATGCACTTCATTCTTGGAAAGCCGGAAGAATACCCGGATTTGTTTGTTTCAGACCTTGAAGAAGTTATGAGTTAGGAATTATGAGTTATGAGAGATTTTAATAAAGAGCAACTATAAACATCATAATATCAAACTCATAATACATTTCAAATTTAACTCATAACTCATAACTAAAAAAAACGTAATTTTGAAACCATATTTATCCAATAATTCTATTTATGTATTTATTTTTCGATACTGAAACAACAGGTTTACCTAAAAACTGGAAAGCACCTGTAAGTGAAGTAAATAACTGGCCTCGTTTGGTGCAGTTGGCTTTTTTATTTTATGATGATAAAGGCAAATTGCTGGTTGGTGGCAACCATATTATTCGTCCCGATGGCTTTACGATTCCTGCGGATGCTTCACGAATACATGGTATAAGCACTGAAAGGGCATTGAGTGAAGGTAAAGCTTTGAAGCTTGTATTAGATGAATTTCTTGCTTTAATAGAGGAAGCTAAATGTCTGGTTGCACATAATATGAGTTTTGATGAGAAAATTGTTGGTGCTGAATTTATAAGAAACCGAATTCCCGATCCAACAGCAAAGAAAAAGAAAATTTGTACCATGCAAAGCTCTACTAATTTTTGTGCCATTCCTGGCAATTATGGCTTTAAATGGCCCAAACTGTCTGAGTTACACTTTAAATTATTCAAAGAAGACTTTGAAGAAGCCCACAATGCCGCTGCCGACATCA
>JBAWXL010000303.1:0-5135 GCA_037144095.1 Bacteroidota bacterium | reverse complement strand
AGGAGTCGTTTACTTCAAGAGAAGGCTAATGGCTTAGTCAAAAAAGACATTTATTAATGTCTAATCAAACGCATTTATTTTGAAAACCGCTAAACTAATACCTTTAATGATAAGGTGGTGTAAAAGCCACCCTATCATTATTTTTATAGGAGTATTCATATTGCATATGGTTTTGTTTTATGCCATCTATTTGAATCCCTGGGTGATTGATCATATATTAACACCTTGGACTAATTTTAATGCCAAACTTGCCTCCATAGTATTAAATATGCTTGGGAGTAATACAAACGTGATTGGAGAAACTATTTCCTCTTCACAATTTTCTGTTGCTGTAAAATTAGGTTGTAATGGGTTGAGCCAATGGCACTTTTTGTGGCAGCTATTGTTTCATTTCCTGCTATACTAAAGAAAAAAATTATTGGTATTATAATAGGTTTAATGATTATCTTTTTGCTTAATATCATACGAATTATAGCACTATTTCTTACAGGAACATATATGCCCTCACTATTTAAAGTCATTCATATTGGAGTCTGGCAAGTAATATTTATCCTGATTGCTCTCGCACTATAGTATTTGTGGTTTTGTTGGTCAAATAAAATCACCATTAAAGTATGATAAATCACAGGTCTGTGATAAGGTTTATTATTTTGTTTATAGCAACTTACATAATATTAATTACTCCGCAAATAGGAACTAGTAAAATGTATGCTGAGTTTTTTTGTTTTACAGGTAACAAACTATTTCATAACTTCCCCAACAATGGAACCACCCTTCTGAAATATCAAAACGAAGAAAACTTTGTTTCTGTCGATTCAAAAATGAAATTGAATGAACCTGGAAAAATTAGATTCAGAAAATTTAGAATTGACACCTATATTACCGGATTTCTTTATACTATTTTTATTCTTTCACTTATTACTGCTACCCCTTTGGGATGGAAAAGGAAAACTATCGCTCTAATTTTTAGTTTCATGTTTATCACTTGTTATGCAATGTTGAAAGTTCGACTGATGATTACTCACCAATATGATGCAATTTTTGATTCCAATAATGTCCAAATAAGTGAAAATTATTCCTTTTGGTATAATTACATTGCTTCACCAGTTACACCAGGCTATTCATTAGCAGTAATACTTTGGTTAAGTATTTGTCTCAGAAAAAAAGAATGGCAATTAATAAACGAACTTATTACGGGAATTGTATCAAATAAAAAATCTTTACAAAAAAGCTTAAATCCTCAAAATTGCATAAATAAAGCTACAAATATGATTAAGCCCCTGTTTTTAAAAGCTCAAACAAAAACGGGCGAAAAAAAAGGAGAGATAAGAAGAAGAGCGAGATTTTTTTATCCTTATAAACCAACACCTAATATTAACTTTTTTATAACATAAAAGAATTTCGATATATTAAATTCTTTATCTGAGTGTTATAAAACATATCATTTTATTTAATTGTATTTTAATATTGATATATATCAATTATCTGATTTTTTTCTTGACTACATTGAAATAAGTTGTATTTTTATTTTTTTTTTCAAATAAGTAGTACAATTGAAGTTCTTTGACAAACTTTCAGTAAAGAAATGTTTCGTAAGTAATTGTCTTACTTAATCAAGAAGCCGTTAAACGTATCTAATTCACAAATAAAGCACGTATCAGAAGCATACAAATTTCGACTTAAAATCATTTTATCATTCAAATATTAATCATTAAAAACTAAAACAAATCACCAAAAACAGAAATTAAACATTAAAAACAAGCAAATTATTAAAACTAATATTAATCACTAAAACAATCAAAAATGAAAAAATCATCCTCAATTTGTTCTAAAATTGCAATTCTTCTCATTTTCCTTTTTGCGGGGGGAAGTGTAATGGCTCAGAATTCAATCTGGCCATATTTCAATCTTGAACTTCGAAATGATATTCAAGTTTCTCCTACTGAGTATCAATTTGATATTTTTATTGTGCATACCGGAAATTACACAACTCCAATTAATTTTGAGACTTCTGGAATTCAGGTCGGCATCTATGTAAACGATGAAGTTCGTAATGGAGGAACCTTAACAGATTCCTTAGTTGCAGGTTCAACTTCAGATATGAACCTTATTCAGCGACAAACTCAGGCTAATCTTTCGATTTCGAATTCGAGTCCGAATAAGTGTATTGCTATTACTGCTAAATCTGCTGGTGCAGGTTCGGGTACTATTATTTCCAAAACCCAAGGAACCAGATTAATGCGCGTTAGGCTTTTCAACAGTGTCCCATTTGGTCAAGCAAGACCAAATTTAAGCTTTGTAGCTTATACTGCTCCTGTTCTTCATTATCCTACAAAAGTTAATGCTCGTATTGGAGTAAATTCCGTTAACATTTCTGGTCCAACAAATGGTGGTTACAATCAAACAAATGTAACTACCTCACTCTATAACCCTATACTAAATTCATCTATTTCTTATCATATGACAGGTGGTGGAATTTATTGTATTGGGGGAGCCCCGATGGTAATCGGTCTTGATGGTTCTCAATTAGGCTATAATTACCAATTGAAAAAAGATGGGATTGATTATGGAGCTCCAATTCCAGGTACAGGCAATCCTTTATCATGGAGTGTTTCTGGTCCAGGAACTTATACATGTACTGCAGGTACTGTTAACATGATTGGAAGTGCAGTTATTACAGTGAATACTGCTTCTGTTTTAATTTCTGCTGAAAATCTATCCATTTGCTCAGGCACCCCAATCAATTTTACAGCTGCTGCTACTAATGGTGGTAATGCCCCAGTCTTTAACTGGTATGTTAGTGGTATTCAACAACAAGGACATACTTCAACTTTCCAAGTTGCTCCAAATGCAAGTTCTGATGTATATTGCATTATGACTCCAAACGCTGCCTGTATTTCAGGTAATCCTGTAACATCAAACACTTTAAATGCAAATGTTAATCCAACTCCCGATATGCCTATTGGGTCTGCTTCACAAATTTTCTGTGCAGGGTCTTTCCCTACAGTTGGCGATTTAAATGCGACAGCCACTGGTATGATTCAGTGGTATGACGTTTCAACAGGAGGAATACCTATAGATCCTTCTACTGCTTTAACAAATAACACCCATTATTATGCAAGCCAAACTTCTGAATATGGTTGTGAAAGTGCTCGATTTGATGTTTTGGTAACAATATATCCACTTTTAAATCCAACGGTTAGCATCACTGCAACGCAACTTTCAGTTTGCGATGGAAATATGGTGACTTTTACTGCAACACCTGCGAATGAAGGTACTGCGGCTTTTTATAATTGGTATCTTAATGGAGATATTCAAATAGGACATGATGCTACTTTTTCATATTTAGGTGCACCTGGAACTTATAATGTTTACTGTGAGATGATTTCCAGTGAAATTTGCATTTCAGCTAATCCTGCAATTTCAAATACTTTAATCCTTACAGTTAATCCAATTCCTGATCCGCCGATTAGTGGTGGCAACGTTGTAGTTTGTTCAAATCAATTACCTGCAACTTTAGTAGATATTGTTCCAGTTGGAATGAATGTTAACTGGTATGATGCACAGATAGGTGGCAACTTATTAGCATCAGGTACTAATTACATAACATCAACTCCTGGAACATATTACAACGAAACAGTAGATCCTATTAGCGGTTGCACAAGTGCTACTCGTACTGCCGTATCTCTTACTGTAAACAATGTTGTAACGCCTTCTGTTGCAATAGTTGCAAATTACACTAATGTTTGTAGTGGGTCAATTATTAAATTTACAGCTACTCCAACTGATGGAGGAATAAGTCCTATTTATAATTGGTATGTTGGAGGCATTCTTCAAGCTGGACATTTAGCAGTATTACAAATTTCGGCAACTACATCTTCTAATGTGTATTGTACAATGGCTTCAAGTGTAGTTTGTGTTTCAGCTAATCCTGTTCAATCAAATACAATTAATTATACTGTTAGCCCTATAGTTACTCCTTCCGTTTCTATTGTTGCTGATAATCTAACAGTTTGTGCTGGCACTCAAATTCATTATACTGCAACACCGGTTAATGGTGGAACAAATCCAATATATTATTGGTATCGTGGAGGTGTTCTTTTAACAGGAGGGCATTCTGCTTCAATTAGTATTGGAACTACATTATCTTCAAATGTATATTGTAAAATGACTTCGAATGCAGCTTGTGTTTCAACAAATCCTGTTTTATCAAATACGATTAACTACACAGTTAATCCAATATTAACCCCATCAGTTTCTTTGACTGCTGATTTTCCTTCTTATTGTTTAGGTTCATCAGCAAATATAACTGCTAATCCAATTAACGGAGGAACGAATCCTATATTTAACTGGTATGTTGGCGGTAATCTTCAAGCTGAACATACAAGCACTTTGCAAATCACTCCAAATTCTTCTGTAATCGTATACTGTAAAGTGACTTCAAATGCAGCTTGTGTCATTGGAAACCCTGCAATATCAAACACTTTACTTATTACAATTAATCCTCATCCAGCACCTCCAGTTAGTAATGGTGATGTTACTGTTTGTGCTAGTACTTTACCAGCTACTTTAATTGATTTAGTTCCTCAGGGAATGGAAGTTAAATGGTATGATGCTCCACAAGGTGGAAATTTCTTAACAGATGGAGCTAATTATATTACTTCAACTGCCGGAACATATTATAATGAAACCATTAATCCTTTAACTGGTTGTATTAGCTTAACGCGCACTGCTGTTGTGTTAACTATTAATGATAATCCTGCTGCTCCAGTTAGTGGCGGTGATATAACAGTATGTTCTAATAGCTTACCAGCTACTTTAATTGACTTAGTTCCTCAGGGAATGGAAGTTAAATGGTATGATGCTCCTCAAGGTGGAAATTTCTTAGCAGATGGTACTAATTATATTACTTCAACTGCAGGTACATATTATAATGAAACCGTTAATCCTTTAACCGGTTGTGTAAGCTCAACCCGTACATCAGTTGTATTAACAGTTAATCCGAATAACGTTTTTCCAGTCGAAACACATAGTATTTGTCAGGGTGAAACTTATGTATGGCATGGACAAACCCTTACTATTGCAGGACCTTATACTGCTCAGGAAACAAATACTTATGGTTGTATAGATACTTA
>JBAWXL010000302.1:0-5153 GCA_037144095.1 Bacteroidota bacterium | reverse complement strand
TGCTCCAAAGATATGAAAAATATTTTATACTGTTATTACCTTAATACACGCGAATCTTTTTATTTATCACGCTTAAACAACTTCCTCCAACACGGGAGGAGTGTTCAAATAGAGTAAATATTTCTGTATGGATTTGTAACCCATTTTTCCAAGTTCCTGTGCATAGTTATTCAATTGTTCAGCATATTTGGCATTGGGTTTTCCGGTTTTATAATCAATAACAATCAACTTATCATTTTCAAACACCAAACGATCGGGGCGCAAAGTGTTTCCACCCTCAAGAAGTATACTCGATTCGTTTTGAATTCGATTTTCTTTTGAGAAAAAAGAAGAAATCTTTTCATCCGAAAACAATTGACTGAAATATGATTCGAGTTCAACCCTTTCCGCAGCCGAAATGCCTCCTTGCTGTTCATCCATATTTAATACTTTCGCTAAATCATCAGGAATAAACACTTTTGATAAGATATTGTGAATCAATAAACCTTTTTCTTTTTTCAATTCCTTTGTTTGGTTTTGCCAACTTCTTGAAAAGGATGTGCTCACCGATAGTTTCTCTCGCCAATCGGAAGAAGATGATGCAGATGCAACAAAAGAAACATTTTCGGCATCAACTTCCTTTATCATTCTTTTAAATCTTTTCCCAAAAGTATAAACAGTTTGTTCGGGATTCCAGAAGTCTTTTGCTACTAAATATGACTTAAAAATCTTTGGAAGCGAGTTCATCTTATCATCCTTTTTCTCCTGAGCAGGAGTTTCGGTAATGATAAACAAGCGGCTTTCGGCACGAGTCATCACCACATATAAAAGATTCAAAGTATCGAGCAGACTTTTGCTTTTTTCATTAGCATAAATTTCTTTATAAGCCGTATCTTCAAGTGCCACATTGAGATTTAACAAGAGCGTTTTCAATTCAGGAATTAATGGATTGTCGAAATTAGCCCAGGCCGTATCATTCGTATTCTTAATAATTCCACTTGCAAAAGGGAAAATGACCACCGGAAACTCTAAGCCTTTTGATTTATGAATGGTCATAATTTTTACGGCATTCACGCCTTCAGGTACCACCACGCTAAACTTATACCTGTTTTTGTCCCACCATTCAAGGAAACTGGAAATTAAATTGGGATTCTTTTTCGAATAATCTAACACCGCATCGAGGAAAAACTGCAAATAGGCATTTGGGGTTTTATCAAGGCCAAAAACCCGAATCAATTCTTCGCAAATATCATACACAGGCATGAGTAAAATGCTATCTTTCCTTAAAGGAATTCCTAAAGAATCAATATAATCGAAAAGAGGATTTATTTCTTTACCTGCTTTAAAGTTTTTAATTATTGAATGAAAATCATTTTCGGTCGCTTCCAGCCTGCTATGAATAAACTGAACACAGGCTGTTGCATGAATTAAGTCAGTTGCATCATTAAAACAAATTAAAAGATTGATAAGAAAATTGACTTCAACAGAACTTAATAATAACAAAGATTCGAACGAAACAACCGGAATGGGAGGCTCGAGGTTGCTTAGATATTGGGCAATCTTCGAAGCTTTATCATTTCCCCTGCAAAGAATGGCAATATCGCGAAAAGCAAAACCATCTCTTATATTTAGATCAATCAACGATTTAATTTTCTCGAAATACAAAGTAGTTGCTTCTTCAGCATCTTCAGCTTTTTTCTTGTCATAAAATTCAATCTGAACCATTCCTCCATTGTTTTCTACATTGAAACTTTGCGAAAGGTTCTTATAAATCTTTCGGAAATCAGGATCTAATACTTGAGAAACACATTCGAAAAAGGAGTTGTTGAAACCAACGATTTCTGCTTTTGAGCGATGATTGTCGCTGAGTTCTTCTTCCTTAAAGTTTCTTTTAAGTGTCGCTTCTCTTTCATTCCAGAAAGATGAAGTGGGCTTTTGAAATATTTCGGGCAAATGAGAAAATTGTTCTACTTCGCCACCACGAAAGCGGTAGATGGCTTGTTTTCCATCGCCAACTATCATATTAAATTGCCCCATCGCCAATGAATTATCAACTAAAGGCAAAAGATTTTGCCATTGCAGAACAGAAGTATCCTGAAACTCATCTATCATAAGGTGCCGGTACTTTTCACCAATGCGCTCATAAATATATGGAACATGTTCGTTGACGATAACTCCCGAAATCAATCGATTGAATTCGGCAATGGGAAGGATGTTTTGTTGAAATTTAATATCCAAAAAAAGCTTCTCAATTTCATTTATGAGTGCCATTTGAAGCAAATTCCCCTGAAGGTTTTGCAACACTAAATATTCCGATAGTTTCGTTTCGGTGAAAGTCCTTGTCTCATCATAGGTTTTCCGAATTAAAGGAATAATTGAGTCAATTTTAGAACTAATGTCCACCGTGCATCTATCTTTATAAAATCTATCTTCGTTAATAGTTGTCAACACATAAGTGTTCGGTTCCAATTTATCAAACCTTAATTCATCGAAATAGCTGAAATATTTTGGGATTCCTGTTTTCCCTCTAAAAAATGATTCAAATGGAAGCTCAAGTTTTTCAATCTTGTCGAAGAAAGGCTTCACTATAGCTTTTGCTTCATCTTCAATTCCCTTTAAAATGGGATTTATCTTAGCTCGAATGCGAATAAAATCAGAAATGCATAAGTTTTTCAGTTCTTGAATGAATGACTGTGAATCTTCGTCCAGCATTCGTTTGACAAATTCCGAGATGGCAATATCGGGGTTCCAGCTTTTTTCAATGCTGAGGCGATATTCGACAAAATCAACCATCAATCGGGTTAATTCTTCGTTTGAGCCAACATTATCGATAAGCAAATGAACTACATTTCCAATGATTTCAGAGGTATCAATAGCCACCTCGAAATTAACAGGCAGATGCAAGTCGTAGGCAAAGGAGCGTATCAATTTATGCACAAAGCTATCAATAGTAGATATGGCAAAATCTGAATAATGATGAAGGATAAGGGAAACGGCTTCGGCTGCATTGCTGCGTATGTTGTCGCTGTCTAAATCCGTTTCGGCTAAAAGTTGTGGCAACAGGTGTTCAATTGCCTTATGTTTTGGATTGAAAGGAACAGCAGCAAGGGCTTGTAAGGCTGAAAGCACTCTTTGTTTCATTTCATTTGCCGCTTTGTTGGTAAATGTAATGGCAAGGATATTTCGGAAACTTTTGGGTTCCTGAAGCACAATTTTCAGGTATTCTTTTACAAGCGTAAAGGTTTTACCCGAACCGGCAGACGATTTATAAACGGAAAATTGCATCATAGTTTTATAAACCAAAAGTACAAACTTTACGTTTAATTGAGTACTTTTATCGGAAAATTCATTTATGGAAATATTTAATCTTATACCCGACAAGCTTCAAGAATTTGGTTTGGTGTTTGTTTTTTCGCTGATTATCGGTCTGTCGCAGCGAAGAATACATCCTCCTAACATCGAAAATAAACTTTTTGGAACCGACCGAACTTTTACTTTTATCGGCATATTAGGTTTCATTTTATATGTGATTGGCGATGGAAATATGCTGTATTTTCTGGGTGGGGGCTTGGTTTTATCAGTTTTTTTGGCATTGTTTTATTATTTGCGTGCCAAAACTCATGAAGTGTATGGCATCACAACCATTGTGATTGCCCTGATTACGTATTGCCTTACTCCTTTAGCCATTACGCAGCCGCGTTGGTTGTTTTTGCTGATAGTGGTTACGGTTCTGATTCTTACCGAACTTAAAGAGTCGTTCACTCTGTTTTCGCAAAAACTAAATAAAGATGAGTTTATCACTTTTGCAAAATTTTTGGTCATTGCCGGAGTTATTTTGCCCATGGTGCCCGACACTCCAATCGTTAGTTTCCTCAGTTTGACGCCTTATAAAATATGGCTGGCAGTGGTGGTTATTTCCACTATATCTTATATCAGCTATCTGTTGCATAAATCCATTTTTAAAGAATCGGGGATTATTCTTACCGGAATTTTGGGCGGATTATATAGCAGCACTGCCACCACCATCATCATTGCAAAGAAATGTCGCGAAAGTCAGAAAAACTTTAGTCAATATGCAACAGCAATTATTCTGGCTACTGCAATGATGTATTTGCGGATTTTAATTATCATTTTTATTTTCAACAGCGAGCTTTTTGCAATTTTATTCCCCTGGATGCTGACACTGTTTATTGCTTCAGGATTGTTAGGTTTCGGGATTTTATTATTCAATAAAGATTCGAAAAACAAGGAAACAACGGTGGTCGACGACGAAAAGAACCCACTTGAATTTAAAGTGGCTATGCTTTTTACGCTCCTCTATATCGCCTTTTCTTTTTTAACCTGGTATGTGTTGAACTATTTCGGCAACTTGGGACTGAATGTGTTGTCCTATATTGTTGGCGTGAGCGATATCGATCCTTTTCTTATCAATTTATTTCAGGGGAAGTTTGCCGTGAGCAATCAATTGATTGCCTTAGCCACTTTGCAGGCAATAATCAGTAATAATGTGGTGAAACTTATATATGCAATGCTGATTGCAAAGAAAAAACTCTGGAAATTGCTATTAATCAGCTTTGCAACCATCATTCTATTGAACTTGCTGATATTGCTATTTATTTAAATATTGTTCTGGCGAGTTAAGGGTTCATAAAAGTATTTTGATTTCATTCAAATGAATGTGAAGTTTAAATGTTATTATATTTCCAATTTCTTATAATGCAACATATTAATATCAATTATAGAGATATTTTCATTCACCAAAAACTCTTAAAAAATCAAATAAACACCAACATCTTTCAAATTTCTATTATCCTTTGCCAACCTCCGGCTGAAGGTTATCATCTCCAATACTCTTTAAATTGAATATCTATTGCAGATATACTGGAATAAAAAGCATGGAAGCTTTTAGGTAAAAAATGTGTATTTGGGTCACCCCCATTAATGGGAATAGGTAAAATACGTGTATTTGGGTCATCCCCATTAATAGGAATAGGGAAAATACGCGTATTTGGGGCATCTCCTTCCATGAAGGTAGGTAAAATACGTGTAAAATGGTCATCTCCTTATAAAGGAGATTGGAAAAATACACATAAAATGGTCATCACCTTTTATGGGGTATACCCCCGACGTGGACAAGCCACAACCAAACAGGGAAAACATTTAACTTTGTTCCA
>JBAWXL010000301.1:0-5163 GCA_037144095.1 Bacteroidota bacterium | reverse complement strand
AAATAGAAACTATTCGATTCGGGAGTTATCGCCCAATCAATGCGAATATTGAGGTTTTCGCGGCGGTTAATCGTAAAGCGAATGCCCAATCCAGACGAATATTTCAGATTAGGTTTTGCAAAGTTTGAAAGTTTGTTTTCAACATCACCTGAACCTCCAAAAAGCACCATCGAAAACCGCTTCCAAATGGGCAATCGATATTCGAGTTGCATGGCAATTTGATTTCTATCACGATAGCGACCTTGATAATATCCTCGCATCAGATATTCGCTTCCCAGTTCTGCCAAATCTTTTACAAAGACATTTCCATTAGTGAAATAACCAAATAGTTGAACTGCCAGAATGTGCAGTTTCTTTTTTGATAAGCGAAAATATTTCCTGAGATTCAACTCATAAGTTTGATAATTAAAATCACTTCCAAAGAGAGTTTGATGGATTTTGGAAGTACCTTCGAAGAAACTTCCTCTGGTTGGAAATATTACATTATCACGTGAATCATAGGTGATGTTTGCAATTAAACCCGAACATTTTCCGCCTTTATATCCTGCGGGTTTTTCATGTTCCATGATGCCATTTTCTTTCGATTTCACCTTAAAAGTCTGTTGAAAACGATAGCCAATTCCTAAAAATAGTTTTTCGGAAAGGCAGCGCAACAAAGTGGTTTCGGTTTTGAAAACATCATAAGAATAGTATTCGCTGTTGCTTGCAGGTGTTCTATTTCCTATGCCAAAGTATTTCTGAGGAAACTCTAAAAAGCTCACATTTCCGTTTAATATCCATTTCTCGCGATTAAAAAATAGGGTGTAATAGGTTTGAAGTAATAACTGATTGTTGAGTGTATAATAGATCGGAGGATAAATCACCGATGCTCTGGTGGTGGAATCAGCCCCTTTGAATTTGAAAATAATCTTACCCGTGACACCAAAAGCAAAGTTCGTTTCAGGCAAATAATAGAAGGAAGGGGTGAGGAAAAATAAATTTTTGAAATGATATTTTGTTTTCGTGCTATCTTTATCTTCATTCGTTGCCCGCGAAAAAAGAAAGGAGATGAGAAGAAATAATACTAAAAGTGACCTTTTCAATACAAAAATATTTTCGGCAAAAGTATAAATTATTAGCAAGGAAACGAGATTAAATAGATTGAAAATTCAGAAATAAGTGTCACTTTCCTTAAGCTAAAAGTCTAATAGCCTTAAAGTCTAAACCCCTCTAAAATCAATCACTTTAGTTTTCCATTTATCCTTCGATATGATGCACTTGCGTTGGTTGAAATACCATAAAGCAACGCTCGCACCCACAAGGCTCAGGGAACTTATCACCACATTTTTCGAAAACACTTTATAACCCTGAATCAATCCATTAAAAGTATCGATGGTGAGGTAGGCAATGCCTCCTGTGATTAAAAATGCTGTGATGAGTTGCATCACGCGTCGCTGAACATACACGGCTTCAATCTTATTCAAATAAACCAGGGCACCACTTATGCCGATGGTGGTATCCGTAATTAAATTGATATGACCATCAATGATCACATGTTTAGGCAATACTTTTACCTTTAAATTATCGCCCAATCCGAATTTAAAACTTTTTGTATGATTTGCTTTTTCAACAATAAAATATGCTTGCGAAAAGGCTGTAATGCCCGATAATATTGCAAAGCAAAACGAAAGGATGCGAAGATATTTCATGATATTGTGTTTTAATAAAATCGAAAAATTGAGTCATATTTGGGAATATCAAAGTTACGATTTTATTTAATACCAATGTCACCAATTTTTGTATTTCGTAAAAGTTCGCTTGCCTTTGAATTTCAATATATCTTTTCGCCTTTTGTCATCAACAATCACATTTTGTTTTATAGTTATGCTGTCTGTTTTCCATTCCAATATTTCAATCTTTCCTCTTAATGAATACGTTTCTTCTTCCCAATTCCAAACAGAAGCAATGTCATAAATGGTTTTAATGATTGCTGTGTCGGTTTCTAAGTTCAATATCCGTTTAGTTTTTGCAGCGGTTGTATCAATGAATTTAAATATCAACTCATAAGAAAATTCTTCGTCAATCACATGTGGTACATTGTATGAAACCATTTGAATTAATGTCGTCAAAGTGTCACTGCTTATAATACTTCGCTCAGTATAATATTTCCTGTGTTTGAGATTTAAAACCCTTGTTACATTGCAAGAAATGAGAATTGTTAAAGCGAAAATAAATAGGATTGAGAAACGTTTCATTGTATGTCATGATTTATCCCGGACCTAAGCCATTTCTGAAGAGAATTGCCAAACAAATAAAGTAAAGAAAAAACGAAAGTGAAGCAGCTAGTATCAGCCCGATGACGATTCTTAATGCTTTCCCCACTTTGAAGTATCTCCAAGCAAAAGGAATTGTTAGCAAGGGTGTTATAAACATTACGACCCATAATACCTGTCCAACAATATCAATAAAATCTTCGTTCATTAGTATGCCTTCCTCCTACAAAGGTTTGAAAAACTAATTCTTCCACACTACATAACCATTCAAAGAAGTGGCAATTAAAAGCCAAATCAAATAAGGAAGGATGAATAGTGAAATAAGTTTCAGCGCCGACCCATAAAAGAACAGCAAGAATCCGACAAGCACCGTTAGGGCAATGATGATGATGAGCGCCGGCAAAACCTGGTGGAAATAAAAGAATGTAGGGTTCCAGCCAACATTCAATATCCATTGAATTGAAAATAAAATAATAAGCACTTGCTTATTTTCGATCGTAGTCCATGCATTTGCCATGTAAATGCTAAAGCAAATCATGATGCTGGTCCATGCGGCGCCGAACACCCAGCCCGGAGGAGTCCACGGGGCTTTGCTTAAGTTAGCATACCAGTCGGAAGGAACTCCTTTGCCCGTAAATATTCCCCCTATTGCAAGGGCAGCAAAATTAAGTGCCAAAAAAATGATGAGTCTATAAATCATACAGTTTAAATTAGTTTATAATTAAGTTTTTTCTTTATTTCTTTAGTGTTTCCTGAATGATCAGTTCATATTCTTCAAACCGATGCTTTCTGATAGGTCTGATGTAGGGCTCTGTCGAAAAATATAAGAGCAAACAGGGTTTTATTGTTTTATATTCATCCACATATTCATAACCTGTTAGCTCTTTGTTATGAATTCGCTGCTTGATTTTGTTGTGATAGGGATACATTTTCGGTTGAATTCAATTGAGCTTTAGGTTGAATGATAATAACTTCCTACATATTATTAATCAGAACATGATAAACCAATGGAAAGTTCAAAATTACAAATAATTCAATTCAAACCATTCTTAAAAAATATTTTTCAATCATTGTTGTCCGAGAAAAATTCTTAAACAATTCTGAATGTCTTAATAGCTTTATATTTTGGAATATTTCGCCCCAATGGGGCTTACATCTCATAATGATCAATGTTTCTACCGATATTATGTCGTTACAGGACACAGATTTTCTGAAAACCAGCCATCCCGTAGGGATTAAATATCGGTAGAGAAAAGTGCTTAGGTGAATTAAAGTCCCCTTGGGGACGAAATAAAGATTAGTCGGACAACAATATTTTTCAATAAGTGATTAAACCAAAAAGCTCTCCGAAAAAGCTGTTCGATTTTGAACTCTTCATCTTACCGAAAATTATATTAATATAATATTATATATTTAAAATAGATAAAAAAGATTATTTATTGAGATGTAATAAATAATTTCACTAATCATGATTTTACCTATATTTTCATCATTGATAATTAACGGATATTAAAGCTTAGAGTTATCGACACTTGTGTCTTATGACGGAAAATAAGTTTTACGTGTGTCGACACTTGTGTCTTATGACGGAAAATAAGTTTTACGTGTGTCGACACTTTTGCCTTATGATGGAAAATAAGTTTTACATGTATTGGCACTTGTGTCTTATGACGGAAAATAAGTTTTACATGTGTTGGCACTTGTGTCTTATGACGGAAAATAAGTTTTACGTGTGTCGACACTTTTGCCTTATGATGGAAAATAAGTTTTACATGTATTGGCACTTGTGTCTTATGACGTAAAATAAGTTTTCCATGTGTTGGCACTTGTGTCTTATGATGTAAAATAAGTTATCCGCATGTCGACACTCTTATTTTATGGAAATAATGGAGTTTTCTATCTATTTACACTTTTGCTTTTGTTTATTTTTGAATAACATAATATATCTCTCAAATATAACTATTGTCCAAGTAATATTATATCTAAATTCAAATAAAGTGTAAATACAAACGTCAATTATATCTGATATACCTTAATAAATGATCAAATAAATAAATTTAACATTTTTTAAGACTTGTTTTGAATGAAACAAAAATGATTTATATCTAGTTATTTTACAGATATATAAAATATATTTTCTATTGAATATTCATCAATAATTAAGATGAAAACTGAATAATATTGAATATTATTGAATTTTGAAAAATTAGAAATGATGAATGTAATAAATTTATATTATATTTGCTTCGTTGAACAAAAGCGCAACAAAAAAGTAATTAATTGAAATATATCCATCATAATTGATATTCGTATGAGTGATTTTATTTGGCTAGCCAGTCATAATGCATTTAGACGGGCAATGGAAAAGAGTCTCGAGAATGCCTTAGGGATAACAGCTTTCACCCGAAATGCACTTTTCGCAAATCGCAATAACCCCAATCCCGGGTTTATGCTGCTTTATACCGAAACCAATGGTTTATATGAAGTTTTACTTAACGCTATGGGTGGAAAACAATCGAAAGGCACTACCAAAATGGCATATACCGACTACATGGAATTGCAATATTCGGATATGAAAAAAATGTTAAATCATTTCGATGGTCTGACCCGCCCTGTGTTTGAAAAAGATACCTTAGAATATGATACCATTTGGGGAAGCACCAGAGATCGTTTTTATTTGGGCTCTTATGAAATGCGCGAAATTTCGCTGAAGGGATTGGCTGAAAGCATGAATGTGTATCCTGATTTGGAAGATGTTGCAACCGAAGTGATGGCTTATCATAATAAACTTAAACAAGCTAGAGAAACCCAACAAGGTTTAATAAGTGGTTTTAAAACTGATAGTAAGGGAGTTCGCGATGCGGTGGAAGCCCTCATTTTGCAACAAGACCGCAATTTGGGTTGGCTCAAA
>JBAWXL010000300.1:0-5208 GCA_037144095.1 Bacteroidota bacterium | reverse complement strand
CAAATATACAATTTATTAACTATAAAAGTATCGGAAGTTCCCCCTTGCAAAACGGAGGCATAAATTTAAAAGCAATCTTTGGAATAGATTCAGGGGATATCAATTTTAACGGAAAATCCATTCTTCAAAACAGTATCGGAGCCTGTTTTTGAAAATAATAACATTGAAATAAGCCAAGGAAAACTATCCAATTCAAATAAGGCTTAATATAATCAGATATTTCGAACTGTCTGATTTGCATTGCATAACTTATTATTAATAGCTGTTCCAAAAAGATTAATAGTCATGCTAAAAAAAAAATATTTTGCAGGTATTGTATTGATCATCCTTTTTTCTTTTGCACAACACAATCTCTGTGCACAAAAAAATTCAGGCTTTGAATCGGGGCTTGAGGGCTGGATCGTATCCGGTTTAGTGAATTTAGAGACAAGTGATTGCGCTTATAAGGGTAATCATTGCATAAAACTTGTCTCCCCTGGAGCTGAAGTATTTCAGCGGATCAGTGTCAATCCATTATTACTTGTTCAACTTACCGCTTTTGGCAAATCGATTCCAGAAGGAATACAAGGGGTCTCATTTATTCGGTTCTACGATAATTTTGACAATTTAATTATGGAGGCTAAAGGCAATCCATTCTCTTTGGCAGATTATAGTTACACCGGATATTACACCATGGCTCCCGCAAAATCGAAATATCTCACCTATGGAATTTCAAAAAAATCAGCTGAAGGTATCATCTATGCTGATGAGATCAGGATCCAGACAAATATTGACGCTGAGGATTCATTAAAATCCCCGATCGTAAATCTGGATCAGTATTTAAAACCTTTTTGGGATTGTGATACGACCTATAATGAAACTGTTTTACTCTATTCCGTAAATGGGGGTACTCCAAACGGGAAACTTATGTTTAACCCTTCTGAAATTATCATGGTAAGAAGCTTCGATTTACAATCACTTTATATTCAAGATGCCGATTACACCATATCCGGGAATATAATTTCAAAGATCAAGGGTTCTGCTATCCCATCACGAGCCGATACCTCATTGTCAAAAAAAGATCTTGCATGGTATGATCTTCAGTCTCAATGGGTGGTAGTAACCTACATCCATAAAGATAAATGGAAGGGAATGATACCGGCATTCAAGGGTGACAAAATGCCTAAAACGTTTCAAAAGTTAGAATCAGCTGCACCCTTAAAAATTGTATCCTTTGGAATGAGTATTACCCGGGGAATGGATGTAAGCGGATATCATAATTTGCCTCCTTTCATGCCTTCCTATGTTGATCTTTTTGTTTACCAACTAAAGAAAAAGTTTGGGTATAATAATATTACCCTAAATAATGCCGGACTGCCAGGAGGAACTATTGAATGGGCAGCAAAATATACAGATGAATATATCAATCCCTACGATCCTGATCTTATAATTCTTGATTTCGGGATGAATGATTTCTGGTCACTAACACCCTTTCAATTCAAGAAATACATGCAAACCGTTATTGACAAATGTAAAGCACATAATAAGAATGTCGAAATTGTACTCATCTCGAATATGAAATTTGATCCGGCATATATCCATTCCGATAATAAAAAGAAAATATGGTATGAATCAAATTTATCAGGATACAATAGAGTACTCCAATCGCTGTGTAAAGAAGGAATCATTAATCTGGATATGAATACTCTTAGTGATGATATTTTTAAAAGCAAAAAAGCAAAGGATTGTATCGTTAACCCACTTCATCCAAATGATTACCTGGCACGATGGTATGCCCAGGGTCTGTCTGCCTTGTTCATCAAGAATTAATCATCAAATCTAAAATGAAAAATATTTAATCAGAGAACTAAACATGAACTATAAAATTTGGACAATTGGTATACTTTTAATTTTTGGTAGTATTTCGAATACAAAATGCCAAATAAGAATCATTAAAAAAACAAATGGATTAAATATTTCGAATAAATGTCGTTCTGAAATTCTCTTTGATGCCGGATGGCATTTCCATCGGGGTGATACAATAAGTGCTAATGGATCAGAATTCAATGATTCACATTGGCGGATGCTCGATCTTCCTCACGACTGGAGTATTGAAAATCTACCTGGTACTAATTCTCCCTTTTCTCCTGATGCTATAAGCGAGGTTGGCGGTGGTTTCACTACCGGAGGAACAGGCTGGTATCGAAAATCATTTGTCGTCTCTGAGCAAGATCGGGGGAAAAGGATTGTGATTCAATTTGATGGTATTTATATGAATCCGGAAATATGGATAAATGGGATTTGCCTGGGAAATCATCCCTACGGATACACATCATTTTATTTCGATATTACAGATAAATTGAAATATGGGGAAACAAATATTCTGGCAGTAAAGGTAAGGAATGAAGGTGTTAATAGTCGTTGGTATTCAGGATCCGGAATCAATCGTCACGTATGGTTAATATCATTTGAACCGGTACATATTGCGCAATGGGGATCCACTGTATCAACATCTGAAATCAATGATGATAAAGCTCTTTTAAAAATAGAGACCAAAGTTAATAATCAGTCGAATAATTATGGGATTGTCAAGTTAATCACACGGATAATTAATGGAAAAGGTAAGGAAATAGCCCGGGTAGCAATAGAACAACAAATTAAAAAGGATAGTATTTTTGAATTTGTAAATCATATTTTGGTTTCAAACCCTGAACTCTGGTCAGTTGAGCATCCAGAGTTATATTTAGCTGTTAATGAGGTTTATTTTGAAAATAAATTAGTGGATCAAACCGAAATAAAATTCGGAATACGAACAATTAAATTTAATGCCGAAAATGGCCTCTTAGTAAATAATAAATCTATTAAATTAAAAGGAGGTTGCTTTCATATTGACAATGGTCCTTTAGGTACTAAGTCCTTTGATAGAGCTGAGGAACGTAAGATTGAATTACTAAAAGCCAGTGGTTTTAATGCCATCCGTTGTTCCCACAACCCTCCTTCACAGGCTCTATTAGATGCATGTGACCGAATGGGAATGCTGGTCATCGACGAGGCTTTTGATATGTGGAAAGATCAGAAGAATCCTGATGATTACCATTTATATTTCAACGATTGGTGGCAGAAGGATTTAGAGAGTATGGTATACCGTGATAGAAATCACCCATCTGTAATTATGTGGAGCATCGGGAATGAAATTCCAAACAGAGATAAACCTGAAGTTGTAAGTGTCGCTAAAATGCTGGGTGATTATATCCGACTAATTGATCCTTCACGTCCAATAACTTCTGCAGTTAATGATCTTAAGCCAGATAAAGATCCCTATTTCGCAACTATTGAGGTCGCAGGTTATAATTATGGTCACTCAGGTGAGAACCTTAAAAATAATATTTATGAACAAGATCATCAAAGAGTTCCACAACGGGTTATGTATGGATCGGAATCATTTCCATTGGAGTCTTACGGAGCGTGGATGAATGTAATTGACTACCCTTATGTAATTGGTGATTTTGTATGGACAGCATTCGATTACATCGGGGAGGCGAGTATTGGCTGGAAAGGCTATCCGCAGGAGAAAAATTTCTATCCCTGGAATCTGGCTTATTGTGGGGACCTTGACATTTGCGGATGGAAACGACCCCAATCCTATTACCGTGATGCACTTTGGATGACCAATCAACTTTCAATTTTTGTAAAATCTCCTAACTCTTCCTTTGAGACAAATCCTAAACGTGAAGCATGGAGCAAATGGCATTGGTTTGATGTTGTTGCTGATTGGAATTGGGAGTATTATAAAAAATTTCCTTTAGAGGTTATTGCATATTCCTCATGTGAAGAAGTGGAATTATTTTTAGATAATCAGTCTTTTGGCAAAATGAAAACAGACCGATCAACCATGTATCAGGCAAGTTGGATGGTTCCTTATCAGGCAGGAGAACTTAAAGCGGTTGGTTATATTGGCGGAAAGCAAGTCAATACAAAGATATTGCACACGGCGGAGGAACCAACTCAAATCAGGTTGACTGCTGACAGAACCGAACTAAAAGCAAATAGTGAAGATTTAAGTTATATCACGGTGGAACTTCTTGATAAAAATGGGACCAGGAATCCCAAAGCTGAGAACCTAGTGAAATTTGATATAGAAGGTCCTGGTAAAATCATCGGTGTCGGAAATGCCATGCCAACTAGTACTGAAAGTTATCAGTTGTCTCAGCGAAAAGCTTGGCAAGGTAAATGTCTTGTAATAATTAAGTCCTGTGATTTAAGGGGTTATATTACCCTTTATGCAAAATCTCAAGGTTTAAAAAGTGCAAGAATATCCTTAAAAACAGAATAGTGAAAATACAAATGAAATTGGGTGGATCTGCCAGATTATCTTCCCAATTGGGCCAATAAAATGATTAGAATCCTATGTCATGGTCGGGCAGACAATTAACATTGATTAATAACGATCTATTCCGCCCAGCCTTGAGTTGGAAATTTAGCCGGCGAGTCCAGCCATTGCTGACAACCTATAAATTTGACTGATTTTGTGTTTCATCTTTCTACATTTTGCAGCAGAGCAATCAGGATCTTGTTCGGTTATCCGAACTTTGCCGGACAGCAATTAACATATCATTTCTATACCTACGCTTTGCAGAAGAGCAATCTGTACCTTATTTGGTTAATCACAACATTACATGAGAGCAATTAAGATTTTGGTTGATTATCCACACTTTGCCGGATAGCAATAAGGATCTTGTTTGGTTTTCCACATTATGCAGGAGAACAATAAGGATGATGTCTGGTTGTCCACATCTTTGCAGATGATCATTCAGGATGATGTTTGGTTATCCACACTTTGAAGGAGAGCAAATCAGATTCTTTTGGGTAACCCCTAATTATTTGGAAAGCCTCCCGGATCCGATTTGGCAGGCTGATTTTTTTCAGAATGCAACCATGTCCCCATTTTAATGGTTTTTAAATAAAATGGAATAAATGCACATATTTTGATTAAAGTCAGTGTATTTAATTGTATATGAAGATGTTTTTTATTAAAAAAACCAAATAAAGTCAAAATATTTTCGTTTCTAATTTGTGCTCTTCTATCGATCAGGGTAACAACGATCTTTCAAAAGGATTGGGTAAGTCATTAAACAGTGATTTCACCCCTTTACTGCTTGTCCAGGATCAGGCAAGAGACAATGCCTTTATTGGACTACGCGATTTTTTCACCTCATACAGTCATAGCAG
>JBAWXL010000299.1:0-5272 GCA_037144095.1 Bacteroidota bacterium | reverse complement strand
TGCCCTTTCACAAAAGCAGGATTTTCCCATTATTAATTATTCATTCTAAATTATTAATTTTCATTCACAATGGTCAATTCCAAATTAAAATCATTATTCGTCCCTCTCTTAATCTCAATATGTTCCAAATAAACCACTTTCCCGTTAAGTACACCGGTCAAAATATCCTTACCGGCTTTAGGTCTTTCTAAAGTAAGTTTACCTTCCCAATCCGTAGAGCCTGATTTTTTAGCATTCGTCAACGTAAACAAAATCCCTTCAATAGCCTTTCCGGTAATTTTGTCAAGAGCAACAATATTCACAAAAGTATGATGTACATTCACCACAGGTAAATGGGTAGAAGCCATCGTTCTTTTGTAAAATTCAGGATTATAATCAGCATAATCTTCATCATCATAATCTCTAACCAATAATTTAGCCACCTCAATCGCCTGGCGTACTGGCTTAAAACTTTCTTCAAAAGCTTTGGTGAGTAAAGGAGAAGCTTCATGTACTAAATCACTCGTTCCCTGTAAACCGGAAAAAGTATTTATATTATTATGCAACGTAACCAAATTAGCATCAGTAACATAATCAGGTTTCAAATCAGTAATATTTGCCAGCATAATGTCATAAGCGCCCGTACAAAGGGCGATAAATGCACTATCGGCAAGAGAGAAAAAATCATTAGGATTCACAAAAAGTTTATCGGCAACAGCGGTCTTGCCCAAAGCGGTCAGCTTCACCCAAGCTTTACCCGATAAATTAGAAGCCATTTTACTCAGGCTTTTCTTGTATTTCCGTTTTTCGTCCGAGTATCCGCTATTATTGGGATGCGCCTCGCTGGCACACTGCAAGTTAATGTCGTTTGCCGCATTAAAATCGGCAACCGCTTGCACCATAGCTGGATTGTTTTGATAGATTAAGGCATCATTCGCCATTTGAGTTTTAAAGTTCAAATTTCTGCTCATTTCTGCCTGTTGAAGATTGTCCATAAGCGTTTGGTTTTAAGTTAATAATTAAGTTCCCTAAAAGAGGCGAAAGATACAAATAAAAATCCGATAATTTGATATATATTAAAAAATAAATTTCCACCCTACCCAAAACCCCTGTATTCATTGCTAATTTCATTTTCCTCAGCCCTAAAATATTTCTCACTAATTGTTATTCTTATAACAAATAACAACCAAAAATCCCTAAAATTAAGCTAATTGCCCGGTAATTGAGCTCAAAGTCCTGACATTTATCGTCAGAACCTGCCTAAATGAACCATACCTCTGCTACACCGGTCATTGAGCTTGCCGAAATGCCCTTGCGCCTTACAACCAGGTCATTGAGCTTGTCGAAATGCCAAAATAGTCAATCTGCCTGTCTCTTAATCAAACATAAACTACACTTTTTCTTTTTTCCGTTTAGTCCCAACAGCCTTTTCAGTTAAACTTTTTTTGCGACTATGTTTGATTTTATAAGTACGAATATAATCGCTGATGGCAATTTCTTCTTCTTCTGTCAGAGGACGGCTATTGATTACAAAATCAACGCCATCAGGTTCTTTTACATGTCCCATCTTATTGTGTTTTAAAATATCTATCAACTAATTGTTTGGCAACCTGAGTTGAAATAATCATCAAATGATTTCCAAAATGATAAGCACCTAATGTTTTTTCGTAATGCTCTATAAGTTTTGTTTTAGCTGTGAACGAAACGAAACCATCAAATCCATTCTGAAATGAAACCTTACATGCATAAGCCACCAGATTACCCGGAACCCCTTCATATAGCTTTTTATGCCCAAGATTAAAAGGAGCGCTTTCCAACAAATTCATATAAAGATGGTCAGATTTGATGCTAAAACTCAAAAGCCCCTGAATGATATTAGGGTTGTTAGAAATCGTAAGTTTAAACACATCGCGTCTGTTATCTTCCAATTCCAGTTTCCAGTTAAAATTCCAGCCATTCTTCTTGCTAACATTCTTAAGGTCAGTCTTTGTCAAACGACTAACTTCCGTTGGAAAACTATCACCCGAAATGGTGTTTTTTATAGAATCTGTCAGTTTGTCTATGACAAAATCAAGATGCCTTATTTCTTCCTTTTTATTCACTGATAGATGTTTTGGGCTTTTTAATAATATTGGTTAGCACTCAACAAAGATACTAAATTTAAACCAATTTACAATTCATGCCATTTCTAAAAATAATTCTCAACTATTAATTTTAAATATTAGTCTTACTTCAACCTAATTACTTCTCTCCATGAGTAATTGAACCTGCTATAATGAACACAACCAGCGCTAACCCGGTCATTGAGCTCTCAGTCCTGACATGTATCGTCAGTACCTACCGAAATGAACCCTCCCTCTGCTACACCGGTCATTGAGCCTGTCGAAATGAATATTACATCTGTTAATCAGCTTATTGAACCTGCCTAAATGATCATCATCAACAAACTTTCCTAGATTTTGACATATTAAGTGTCCTATTTACCTTGACAAACCCAATTATAAGAAATTAATCTCCACAAATTCACGAAGACACTGTTATTGCCCCTTTTTAAGGCTTGCCTGCAGCAGGCAGGGGTTGTGGGGTTAAACAACAACATTTGCCAAACACTTATCTACCAAAATCAGTTACCATCCAACATACACAAAACGCCAATCAACGTCTACAAAACGCATTTCAACAATCGCAAAATACATTTCAATGTTCGCAAAATGCCCTTCAATGTTGACAAAATACCTTTTAACATTTGCAAAATGCCGATCAATATTTACAAAACGCATTTCAATATTTGCAAAACGGCTTTTAATGTTCACAAAATGCCCTTCAATATTCGCAATATGTCAAACAATGTTCACAAAATGGTTTTCAATTTACGCAATATGCCAATCAATGTCTACAAAATGGCAATCAATGTACGCAAAACGCTTTCTGAGATGTTAACGTTATAATAAAGTTATGTTAAGACACCCAATGAAATCACCATTATTAAGATTATATACCCTATTAAACAGAGTATTGGATACTATTTTAAGTATATCCAATATTAAGAATATAATTACATCCCCCCTTTGAATTTGAAATTTGAAATTTGGGTCTTTCCCCTTCTTCCTTCAGCCTTCAGTCTATCCACCTTCAGCCTCTTCTTGGGTCTCAGGTCTTTTCCTTTTCCCCCTTCAGCCTCTTTCCCGGAAATTGCCACCAAAAACCACAAAACCTCCCCATTCCAGATAAAAGTCTTATTTTTGCAATATTCATAATTAAACTTTGCCCAAACAAATGAGAGACAAACTCACATGAATAGAAAAGCTTAAATAGAAAATAAACCAATAAACAAAGTAGCCCATTGATTGTTAATGACACTGAAGTTATGAGTGAGAAGAAGAGCATCATAAAAGACAATAGTTTTGCTTTTGCCATTAGAGTTATCAAACTTTATAAGCATGTAACAGAAGCAAAGAAAGAGTTTGTTTTGAGCAAGCAACTATTGCGAAGTGGCACATCCATCGGGGCTTTGGTACGCGAAGCACAGAATGCAGAAAGCTCAAAAGACTTCGTTCATAAATTAGGCATTGCACAAAAAGAATGCGACGAAACAGTTTATTGGTTAGAATTATTAAAAGACACCGACTATATTACATCCACCGAATTCCAATCCATCCACCACGACGCCACCGAATTACTAAGAATGATCAAAAGCGCCATAATAACTACGAAGAACAAAACTCAAAACCCCTAACACCCCCCCAACTCATAACCCATAACTCATAACCCCACTCATAACCCATAACCAATGAAAGATATTACGTCCGCAATTCAGCTCATACCAATGGACTACTACATATTCCTAAGCGTTGCGCTTTTTAGTATTGGTCTAATTGGAGTGCTTTACAGAAGAAACACCATTATCATTCTCATGTGTATCGAGCTCATGTTTAATTCCGTCAATCTCTTGCTCACCGCTTTCTCCGCCTATCATTCCGACCCTGCCGGACAGGTATTTGTCTTTTTCATTATGATAGTCGCCGCCGCCGAAGTTGCCGTAGGTTTATCCATACTCGTGATGATGAAACGCAATGTAGATTCCATTGATATTAACCTCTTGAACCGTTTAAAATGGTAGAAAACCTTCCATTAATGAATATAGCCTGGCTCATCCCCGCCTTTCCTCTTTTAGGTTTCCTTATATGTGGGTTGGCTTATAAGCGTTTGAAAAATAAACAAGCCGGTATCATTGCCAGCACTATGGTCGCTTTCTCCTTCATCACTTCAGTCATATTATATTTCATCCTCCAGTCATCAGGTCAGAATTCCGTAACCATTACCTTATTTAACTGGATTTCCATTGGCGAAATGCACATCCCCTTTGCCTTCCTCATCGATCATCTTTCCCTCACCATGATGATGATTATTACCGGAGTAGGGACCCTGATTCACATCTATTCCATTGGCTATATGCACGACGATGAAAGAGTAAACTCCTTTTTCGCTCAAATGAATCTGTTTACTTTTAGCATGTTACTATTGGTAATGGGCGCAAACTATCTCGTACTTTTCATTGGTTGGGAAGGCGTTGGTTTATGTTCCTATCTACTGATTGGTTTCTGGTATAAGAATCCCATCTATAATTATGCGGCTCGCAAGGCATTTGTAATGAACCGCATTGGCGACCTTGGCTTTATCCTGGGCATCATTCTGCTGTTCTTTACCTTCAAATCGGTAAGTTTCTCCGAAATCTTTTCACAAGCATCCCTGCTGCCCGTTGGCGTACCTGTGGTTACCCTCATCACTATCCTCTTACTGGTTGGAGCTGTAGGCAAGAGTGCTCAAATCCCTTTGTTTACCTGGCTCCCCGATGCCATGGCAGGACCCACTCCGGTTTCTGCCCTGATTCATGCCGCCACCATGGTGACAGCCGGTATCTATATGATTGCCCGTTCGAGTATCTTATACAATCTTGCACCCATTACCCTTAACCTCATCATTGTTATCGGATTGGCTACTGCCCTGATGGCGGCCATCATCGGATTAAGGCAAAACGATATTAAAAAGGTACTGGCTTATTCAACCGTTTCCCAATTGGGTTATATGTTCCTTGCCTTAGGTCTAGGCGCTTATTCCACAGCCGTTTTTCATCTTACCACCCATGCCTTCTTCAAAGCCTTACTCTTCCTCGGTGCAGGCAGTATCATTCATGCGATGGGAGGCGAACAGGATATTCGCAAGATGGGCGGATTAAAAAAGAAAATGCCTATTAATTACATCAACTTCCTGGCAGCTACACTTACAATTAGTG
>JBAWXL010000298.1:0-5298 GCA_037144095.1 Bacteroidota bacterium | reverse complement strand
ACATTGAGCACGCCAAAGTATGTCGCTCTGGTATAATTGTGCATAATCAATAAATCTATTGCCCAATAGTCTATCCAATCGTACCAGTTTTGGGTAAGTAGGGTGCGGTTGATGATGCCGTTTTTGTCCTTTTCTATTTTAATAATATGTCCATTTTCAATGATTACTTTGCTGCCTGCCCGCATCGATTGTTGTATGGATTCAATATCATCCTGCGTGTAATGCGTAACAAAATCGGTCAGTTCTATCACAATGGTTTTCCCTTTAGTTGTTACTTCTGCATTAAGGTAAGCCACATCAAAAAAGCGGGCTTGTCCTTTATCAACTGCTCGTTTATCGAAAACTTCTTTAGGAATATATTTGAGGGTAATCGAAACCCCTTTTTCTTTTAATTCCTGAATAAACTGAGGCGTTAAACCCATTTCAAATTCAAAACCCAACACATCAACTTGTGTATAAAGTTTCTGTTTGCATTCTTCAAAAATATCCAATAATCGGCTTTGCGTTACGGGTACATCCAAAGGACCTACATGAATAAACCTACCCACTTTGCTACCATGCAAGGTGCTGTGCCCTTCTATACGTTTGGCTTTGTAGGCTTCTAAAATAATGTCTACATATAAATTTTCTTTAGCTGTTAAATCGCCATTTGTTAAGTCATCAATAAAAAACTGTCGTTCATATTTACCAAGGTTGAGTACTTCAAAAGCACGAAAATCTTTTCCTGCTGCCTGCATTTCACGTTGCACACCTATTAAGCGTTTACGTTGGGTGTGAATAGCAAACCTACCCAAATCACAGCTTATCCATTTCCTTCCAAATTTCTCTGCTACAGCAGCTAAAGTCCCGCTTCCACCAAAGAAATCAGCACATAAATCACCTTCATTACTGCTGGCTTTAATGATTCGTTCTAAAAGTGCTTCAGGTTTTTGAGTTGGATAACCAAGAGTTTCAAGTCCATTACCTTGTAATCTAAAAATATCAGTCCACCAATCCTCCGGTATTTTTCCTTCAATTTTTAATCTATTTTGATGTTTGCTCTCGGCTTCATTAGCACCATATAGACCAGTTGAACCAGCACCTCTACCCGTTCTTGCAACAGTTTCTTCTGAATATGGAATTGCCACTTCTTGCCAATTAAAAATAGGGTTATCGCCTTTTGAATAGACAATAATTGTATCATGTTTTTGAATAAATCTTGTTTTAGCTTGAGATGCACCAGTATAGCACCAAGCAATTTCATTTCTAAAATTAGAAGAAAGAAAAATATCATCAAGGAGAAATCTTAAATAAAAACTAACCCTCCAATCACAATGTACATAAATTACTCCATTCTTTTCCAAAAGATTATACATGAGTTTTAAACGGTCATACATCATCGATAAATATGATGAAATTCCTTTACCCCATGTGTCCCGATAAGCAATTTCCTCAATAATATTTTGTTTCTTTTCTGTGGTTTCTCCATTAATTTCAATTTCAAATCCAAAATCAGCACCAACAGCAAACGGAGGATCAGTAAAAATTAATTTGAGGCCACCTTCATTTTCAATTTCTGCTCTTAAAGGTCCATTTGCAAGAGAAGAAAGAATAAGTTTGTTGTCGCCCCATATCAATTTATTTGTCCAGCCTTTTAGTTGCCTGCCTCTTTGGTCGAACATTTCAAAAGTTTTTCCTTCTTTTTGAGCTTCCTTTCGAGGTTCGTCAATATGTTCTATGCTATGAAATGGCAGGGCAACATTAGTCACATCTTCTTTACGTCCGTTCCAGAAAAGGAAAACATCTTCTTCATCGGCAAAGAGTTTATAGATGTATTCTTTGGGCAGTTTTTTGCCTGCTTTGATAAGGTCAATGATATTGGCTTTATCGGTATCGTTCAAATTCATTAAAATTAGAATTTCTTAGTTGTGAATATGGCAAGAGAATTGAATGTTCAATTCATCTATCATCTGAAAATCATCAATCCATCGCACATTCATATTGTGACAAACATGAGGTATTTTAATTTTCGTGGGTTTTGTAATTGCATCCTTTATTTCTTTAGTAACAACAATAGCATTTTGTTCCATTGCGTGAGCGATTACCCAAGGGTCGGCAATTGAGTGTTTGCCATTTTCAGAAACAAGGTATTTATGGTCGGTGTTTATTATATTTATTTTCTTTAAACATTCGGTGACTTCAGTATTGATAGGGTGAATTTTAATTTTGCTGTTCTTAATCCATGCTGCCAGATTATCATCAACTTTAATGATTTCATCATTCACTATTTTAGGAAGAAAGATTATTCCCTGTTCTCCCAATTCGTCTAGCACCTTCCAATAGTCGGGACAGAATTTGGGTGAATAATATGTATTCCAAGCTTGAATCAGCACATTGGTGTCGAGACAATATGAGGTGAATAATGAACTCATCCGTAAATATAGTTTTCGAGCTTAGGGAAATTATTTATTTGGGTGTTGAGCAAATTGCTTGCCTGACTTGGCTGAATTGTACCTCCACGAAAAGCATCTAAAACTATTTGAGTAAACAATCGCCCATTTTTGTTGAGTAATAAAAGATAATGATCAGCAAATCCTTTCTTTTCGAGTTTTTGCTTTAACTTTCTTTCTTCATCTTTCTTTACGAATTCATTATATGCCTTTTCAGCTTCAACTTTTAATTGATGATATTTTGCAGGAGAAATTTTATTTAAGTTAAATGCCCTTACAAGAAATGCAAAGGAACTGACACCTATTATTTTTGCAGCTTTATAAACTTCGTATTGGTTAGTGAATGCCTCTGCTTTGATTTCATTCATTATCTCTTCTGGCATCAATGCATTAGCTGCAACCTGGTTGCAAAATAATTCTACAGGATGCATTTTATCTTTATGTTTTAATTCAGGATCAATTTCATTTGACACTCCCGACTGAGCAATCCAAATATGAGCTAATTCATGCACAAATGAGAAGAGTTGAGGGGCTTTAAATTCGCGGGAATTAATGAAAATAAATGGGGCAAAAGTATCAGCAATTGCGAAACCCTGAAATTCATCGCTGTCTAATTTAAGACGTGTATTTATAAAGCTAGTCCTCGAAACAAAAATACCCTTTGCTTCTGCTTTACTTATCCATTCGAGGATAGGGTTTGATTTGGAATAATTTGCAGGAATAATTTGCAAGGTGTCGAGTATATCCTTTGCCACCATAGCTGGATTATCCTTAATGGAAAAACGACCCACAAATGGCAATGGCGATTCGTTATTTTCTTCAAAAACATCTCTTATCCAGGCTTGTTTTTGTTGTATTTCCCTAATAATAAAAACTGATGCGGTGCCCAATGGTTTAGCCGTTTTCCTTCTGTAATCCTGTAAGGGCATAAAATCGAAAGGTATGTCAGGCAAAAAGAATAGTGAAAATGGTCGTTTATAAGTCTTGGCAAGTTTTTCAGCCTGGCTGATAGTAGGTTGACTTGATGAATTTTCATCTTCCCATTCAGCCAATTTTTCAGCAGTGAGATTAGGAATCTTTGAAGCAGCAGCTTCCAATGTCATCTTTGCAGATTCTCTTGCCCATTTAAGTACCTTGGGAGTTATATGTGCCTTTTCTGACATTGTTACTTAATTTTTTATTTTTCAATAGTTGCTTTGAAAATATATACTACATCAGCAAAAGTACTAATATTTTCTTTCACTTTATCCCATTTTTCTTGTTTTACATAAACAGGGGTGTAGGTATATAATTTTTGTATTGCATTAATATCATTACACCATGTAATTAGACGCTGAATTTTCCTGATATCATCCAAATCCTCACGACCTTTGGTCTCCAATATATAAAAGGTATTTGGGGCCGTTTTCACAAAGAAATCAGGAAAATATTCACGAATATTTCCATCCTTTGCCTGATATTCTATTTTAAAATTAACGCCTCCTTCACCCATAGTATTTTTGGCAAAGGCAGTAACATCATTGAAACGTGTTTCAAGAAAAGAAGCTAATTCTAACTCAAAAGGATTGTCGCCAATAATTTTATTAAAAACAGATTTTTTTGGCACTAAAAAAGCTTGATTTTCGGCAACTTTAGGCTTAGTCATTATCAATGAAATGAAATTCTTAACTTCTGCTGTGCCTTTATCAGTAACGGTCAAATCATCAATTGCCTTTTTAAATGTGCTTTTTATTAATTCTTTAGGTCTCAATTCAGAAAGATTGCGCATGCTTTGTGGGTCAGACAATTCAATCTCTTTTGTAAAAAGATAGTACTTTATAAAACTCTCTACTTTTGGGTAAAGAATATTAAAGCCACTTACCAAACGACTTTCTTTTAGAATAACTGAAGTGAAAAAACCTATTACATTGCGATAATCAGGAATACTATCTTTAAAAATAGTTTTGTGCGAGAAATCTCCATCAATATCGTTGAAAATAATTTCCTTTAGTTCGTCAGGAGTATAGTTTTTAAAGCTTACTTTTTCATTTTTAAATGTACCGACATCAATCAATTCCAATTTCTTAAATTCACGATATATCCTTGGACTCATGAGAGGTAAGGGAATATCTAAATCTTTAAGATTTTTATTCTTATTATCATGATCCACTTCAATAATAACTGGCGATTTTCCTTTAGTCCCTTTTCCCATTGGGCTATACTGGAATTCTACTCCTTCATTTTGAAGTTTTTCAACAATTTCCAAGAAGCCTCTTGTCCCCACTACAACCAATTCTTCATGTTGCTCTAAAGAGAACATCTTTCGTAACCCCCTGCCCAATGTTTGTTCAGGTAATATATCAGCATCTGAATTATATGGTCGCAATCCCACAATGGTAGTTACATTTTTAACATCCCAACCTTCACGCAACATAAGCACAGAAACAACTGCCTTATAAGGCGAAATATCTTTGTCGATATCATCAGCAGCTTTACGCAAAATTTCTAATTCTTCTTTATCTCTCTTTGTTGATGTACTTTCTTTTATTTCGCCTGAGTTATTTGTGTGAATTACAAGGACTGCATTTTTCATCAATGGATAATTGCTTTCTAAAAATTCAGCAGCCAGATCAGCTTCCTTTGTATTCATTGTCATTATAAACAAGATAGGAGTTTTTTGAGTTTTCAATTCCTCATATTGCTTTTCCCATTCCAAATAACCCAATTGAATAAAATCTTTGTATCGTTCAACAAAATCAGCACTTTCTTTTTCAACTATTTTTTGTCGTGAAGCCTCGTCTGGCAAAACCGGGGATTTTACAACATTTTGTTTTATCGCTTCAACCAAAGGATAATCACATATTGCCTGAACAAATATTGCTCCGTTGTT
>JBAWXL010000297.1:0-5336 GCA_037144095.1 Bacteroidota bacterium | reverse complement strand
CTAACACGAAAAATAAAATCAAAACTCAAACTGTTATTACCTTAATACATGCGTATTATTTTAGTATCTCTTTCTAGCTTTATAATGTGTATGAAGTAAGTCATGCGACTTATGTCCTAATGGCTCATGGAGAAAATCTTTATAGATTTGTTGAACTTCAGGATTTTCATGGGATTTGCGTAGCACCATGTGTTCATCTTCAGAATAAATTGCTTCTGCACGTTTTTTCCTGATTTCAGGAGAAGTTGGAATTGGTTGTCCACCACCACCAATACATCCACCCGGGCAAGCCATGATTTCAATAAAATGATAGTTTACAGTTCCGGCACTCACTGCATCCATAAGTATTTTTGCATTTGCAAGTCCGTGGGCAATAGCAACGTTTAACTCAACACCTTCAAGAAAACTCCATTGTGGAAGCACATCAGTTATTTTAACAGAAGCCTCTTTAACGCCTTCCATTCCGCGAACAGGAAGAATATTAAGATTTGTAAAAGGAACTTCGCGTCCGGTTACTAATTCATAAGCAGTTCTCAGCGCTGCTTCCATTACACCTCCGGTTGCTCCGAAAATTACAGCAGCCCCGGTTGAATCTCCAAGAATGCTATCATAATGTTCTTCGTGTAATTTTTCGAAATCGATACCAGCTTGTTTTATCATACGAGCTAATTCGCGAGTAGTAAGAACATAGTCAACATCCTGATATCCGCTTGAGCGCATTTCAGGGCGATCACATTCGAATTTCTTAGCGGTACAAGGCATGATAGAAACAGAAATCATGTTCTTAGCATTTAAACCTTTTTTCTGTGCATAATATGTTTTTGCAAGTGCACCAAACATTTGTTGAGGTGATTTACAAGAAGACAAATTATCAAGCAAATTAGGGAAAAGATGTTCCTGGAATTTAATCCAACCAGGTGAACAAGAAGTCATCATAGGAAGAGCAACTTTTTCGCCATCAACTAAAGCTTTTTTCAAGCGGGTAAGTAATTCTGTTCCTTCTTCCATAATGGTAAGGTCGGCAGTAAAATCAGTATCCAACACTGAATCAAAACCTAAATGTTTTAATGCAGCAACCATTTTACCGGTAACTCTGTGACCTGGCTCTAAACCTAAATCTTCACCTAAACCAACACGAACTGCAGGAGCAGTTTGAACCACTACATGAATATTAGGATTATTAATTGCATTCCATACTTCCTCTATATAGTTTCTTTCGGTTAAAGCAGCAGTGGGACAACGGTTGATACATTGACCACAATTAGTACATACCACCTCATTCATTGGTTTATCAAGGAAGGTGGATATTTTTTGATGATCTCCTTTGTGAACAACAGCTAAAGCACCCACTGCCTGAAGTTCGTTGCAAGTTCTAACGCAACGTTGACAACGAATACATTTACTGTCATCCTTGGCAATAGATGGAGAAGAGATATCAACTATTTTATTTTTAGGTTTAACTAAATCGAGGAATAAATGATCACCAACCCGATATTCGTTTGAAAGTTCCTGAAGCTCGCAATTGCCATTTTTATAGCATTTAGTGCAATCAGCATTATGTTCTGATAATAATAATTCGATAACATGTTTACGTGAAGAACGAACTTTTTCACTGTTAGTAGAAATTTCCATTCCTTCTGAAACAGGAGTGGCACATGAAGCAGCTAATAATCTTTGTCCTTTTACTTCAACTACACAAACTCTGCAGTTACCGGCAATACTTAAATCGGGGTGATTGCATAAGGTAGGGATTTTGAAGTTCAACTGTTTAGCAGCATCTAAAATGGTAGTGCCTTCTTCTACAGAAACTGGAATATTATTTATTTTAAGATTTACCAAATATTTACTCATTGTATTATTGTTTTGAAATTAATGAATGTTGTTTGAAGGTTAGTAAATGATTTCTTCTTTGAAATTATCTATAATAGAATTAAAAGGATTTGCTACTGATTGACCTAAGCCACATTTTGCAGCAATTTTCATTGTTTGAGCAAGTCTTTTCAAATCTTCAAGATAGGAAGGAGCTTTTTCTCCACGTTTAACCGCTTCGATACCTTTGAGTAGTTGTTGGCAACCCACTCTGCAAGGTGTACATTGTCCACAAGATTCTTCAGTGAAAAATTCGAGATAATCATGCAATACATTATACATTGAACGGGTACTGTTAAATACCATCATCGAACCCCCTGTAGGAATGCCTTCAAATCCGATTACTGTTTCATTGAAAAGTTTACGGGGAACACAAAATCCTGATGCACCTCCTACTTGAACAGCTTTTGTATCTCCATCGCCAAATTCTTCAACAAAATCTTTCAGTGGCATACCTAATTCCAATTCGTGAATTCCGGCAATTGGTGTATCGCCAGATACAGAGAATAGTTTTGATCCTCTCGAATCCGTGGTTCCTAATTTTTTATATTCTTGAGCCCCAATTTTACAAATAATCTGAACAGTAGCAAATGTTTCAACATTATTAATTACGGTTGGTTTTGAATTGTAACCTGAAACGGTTGGATAAGGGGGTTTGTTGCGTGGTTCGCCACGTTTTCCTTCCATAGATTCGAACAAAGCACTTTCTTCACCACAAATATAAGCTCCACTACCCATTCGAATAAATATCTTAAAACCGTAGTCGTATTGTTTTGAATATTCTTCAAAAATTTCAATTTCTTTTAATAAACTTGGAACTAAGTAAGTATATTCACCTCTAAGATATAAATATCCTTCTTTTGCTCCAATAGCACGTCCACATATTGCCATACCTGAAAAAACTTTACGGGGAACTCTTTCTAAGATTTCACGATCTTTAAAAGTACCTGGTTCGCCTTCATCAGCATTACAAACAACATATTTCACTTCACTATCTTGGTTTTTAGTGAATTTCCATTTTAAACCTGTTGGAAATCCTGCCCCACCACGACCTTTCAAACCGGAATCTAAGATTTCATTTATGATTTCATCTGGTGTTCTTTGATACGTCTTTTCAAGGACTTTATATTTGGTAGTTGTGTAATCGGCAAAAATTAAATCAATCTTTTTTAATGTTTTATTTTCCATTTTATTTTTTATTTTAATGAAATACTTTTTTCGTTGCTTACTATATTATGCAGTTTCCTTTGCAAATTTTTCAATTATCTCTATTGCTTTTTGAACTGTGAGTTCAGGGAAAACTTCATTATTTACCAACATTACGGGTCCTTTATGGCACCATCCTAAGCAATTAGCAGTTAATAGAGTAAACTTTTTATCGTGAGAAGTTTCTCCGGCTTTAATTCTAAGCATATTTTCTAATGCAAGAATAATTTCATCCTTTCCCTTCATGTGACAGGTAATGGTTTTACACACTCTTATGACATTTTTTCCCATTGGAATGGTGTCGAGAAAAGTATAAAACGAAGCAGTTCCATAAACTTCCGCTGCGGAAAGCTCAAGTTCCCTGGCAACAGAAATCAGTGCATCTTCGGATAAACACTTTTCAGATTGAACAACTCCCTGTAATACAGGCATCAAGCTATTCCTACTCTTGCCATATTTGGTTACAAGATCTTTGATTAATACATCTGTTTTTGACATGTTTGATACGTGTTTTTGTTTTTAACTTATTGAATTTTAATTATATATATTGTTAGCCAATTAACACTGTTATTCAGATAACAATATCGGCATCAAAAGTATAAATTCTTTTAATTCTACAATCAAAAAAAAAATATTTTTTTCTATTCTGATGCGCAATAAAATTCTTCTATTTAAAAATGAGGAATTTCGATGGTAGCAATTCGAAAATTTATAATTTTGCCTTATGTTACATCGCTATTTTATCAAACTTCTTTTTAATGGTACTTTTTACCATGGATGGCAAATACAACCCAATGCTAACACGGTGCAACAAGACATTGAGTGTGCGCTGAAAATCCTTTTAAAGCGTGATATTTTAATCACTGGAGCAGGAAGAACAGATACAGGGGTTCATGCGAAGGAGTTTTATGCACATTTTGATTTTGAAACGGAATTCACTGTAACTGAAATCAATAAACTGATTTATCAGTTGAATTCTATTATTTCCTCTGACATCGCAATACTTAGCATTATTCCTGTGAGGAAAGATGCTCATGCAAGATTTGATGCCATTGCAAGAACCTACTCCTATTATATACATAATCGGAAAGATCCTTTTCTGAATAATTTTTCTTTTCTCATTCCCCATGTGCTGAATCAGGAGGCTATGCAAGCTGCTTGCCGACTTTTGTATGAATACAGCGATTTCTCATGCTTTTCGAAAAGCCACACACAAGTGAAGACCAATAATTGTAACATCACTTTTGCCGAATGGAGAATACAAGGTCATCAAATTATTTTTACGATTAGGGCAGACCGCTTTTTAAGAAATATGGTGAGGGCAATTGTGGGTTCGATGTTAGAAATCGGGAATAACAAAATGGATTTTGAAGGATTCAGAAAAGTGATTGAAAGCAAAAACCGTTCAGAAGCTGGCTATTCTGTTCCCGCATGTGGCTTGTTTCTTGAGAAAATTGAATATCCGGGGGATGTGTTTTTATTATCTTAGATTATTTTTTTGATATGCTGATGTGATGATATGCTGATGTGATGATATGCTGATGTGGTGGATGGAAATAAATTGTAGTTGGAATTGAATTATTTGTAATTTTGGGGCTGGATATGATGACAGTAAATATGAAAAGGTTAATTGTAAATTATCCAATGTTCAAAGGCGAATTGCAAATTCTAAATAGCAACCATTTATCATTTAGACGGGTTAGGCTCTGAACCTTAATTAAGAAATAAAATTCAAGCTACAAAAAAGGATTTATTATAATAACACAATAAAATTAAATACTATGAAAATTGAAGAACCAGCAATAAAAGTTTTTTTTGAATTGGCTGTAAAGCTGGATAAAAATGAAATTTCATTTTCTGATGCAAAAAATCAGATTAAAGATTTAGGGATTAAACCTAATAATGCTAACTATTACTTATATATTTATCCTTGTTTATTGAAAGGAAAATTATTTAAAGGAACAATAAATGCTAAAGCAATGAGATTCTATTTGGATAAGATATTTGAAATAAAAGGAATTGATTATTTACAAAATGCCTTGCAAGCTTTATCATTGCACATCGATTATTATGAAAGTGCATCTGGTGCAAGGGTTATTGAGAACAAGAAGATACTGAATGAATATTTATTAAAATGCAATATCAAAATTGATGAATATTTTGATGAAGTAATAGATAATTCTGCAATTCTAAAAGAAGGTTTAATTAAACAGATTAAAGTAAATATTTATGAACGAAACCCTATAGCACGTTCAAAATGT
>JBAWXL010000296.1:0-5339 GCA_037144095.1 Bacteroidota bacterium | reverse complement strand
GCTCCTACATGTTCTGGCGGTTTAAATCAGGGAAACACCTTCTCAACTGCAAGTTCCATTTGTGCAAACGCTATTTTTAGTCTTAGTTTACAAGATAGTGTTCTTGCTTACAACAATCTCTATCAATGGCAATCCTCTCCAAATGGAAATACCTGGACAAACATTCAGAATGCCACAAATAATACATTAACCACTTCGCAAACCGTGGCTACGTATTATCGTTGTGCCCTTACTTGTCCCACAAATCAAAGCACAGGCTATTCAAATCCTGTTCATATCAATATGAATGCACCCACTTCCTGCTATTGCACTCCCCCTGTATCGACTGATGGCTGCTCTTATATGTGGGTTTCCAATGTAAGTACAAGCAAGGGGCTATCTAACTTTACTAATAATTCTTCTTGTACTCCTGCTTCTTATTCTGATTTCAGTGCCACGAAAATTGCTTCCAATATGCAGCTATCAAGCACTACGATGTCTTTCACATCTACCTATAATCCGCTGATGTTTGCTGTTTGGATTGATTATAATGATAATGGCGTTTTTGAGTCAACAGAAAGAATGATTTTTAATGAAAATCTAAATGGAACTTTAACATTAACCGATAGTTTTACGATCCCAATCACGGCTGCTCCGGGCACTCACCGGATGCGGGTTAGAGGCGATTGGTATTTTGATGCAGCCACTGCCGATCCTTGCAATGCCCTTACCTATGGAGAAACCGAAGATTATGCTTTTACGGTAGTTGCTGCCCCGCTTTGCACGGGAACACCCAATCCGGGGAATACCGTTTCTTCTGCAAATCCTGTTTGTTTGGGTACGAGTTTCACCCTAAGTTTTCAAAATTATGTTTATCCTGCCGGCATCAATTATCAATGGCAATCGTCTCACAATAATACCACCTGGACCAATATACAAGGCGCAACCAATGCCCAATTGACCATTTCGCAATCAGTTAACACCTATTATCGTTGTTCCCTTACTTGTATTTCGGGTATGAATACAGCTTTTTCCAATTCAATTCAGGTAGTGATGAATCCACTCACGAATTGCTATTGCACTCCCCCTGCATCCACCTATGCCTGTGGAGTGATGTGGATTAGCAAAGTAGTAAGTAGTGGCGGGATATCAGATTTTACTAATGAAACCGCATGTTCCCCTGAATCTTACACCAACTTTAGTGCTTCTTATATTGCCTCAAATGCACCTCTTTCTGCCACAACACTCACTTTAACTTCCACGGGTTATCCTTTGGGCTATTCTGTTTGGATTGACTTTAATAATAATGGCGTTTTTGAGTCTTCCGAACGCTGCATTACGAATAATAACGCTAACGGAGAATCTACAATTACAGAAAGTTTCATTGTTCCTGCCACTGCCACTCAGGGGATTCACAAAATGCGCATCAGAGGCGAGTATTTTCATTATGGAGCACCCACCGACCCCTGTAATCAGTTGCTCGAAGGTGAAACCGAAGATTATGCTTTTAATGTAATTGGATGCATCACACCCGCAACCCCTCTTGTGGGAACTATCACCCAACCCACTTGCGAAACCTTAGGGGGCAGTGTGGTACTAAGCGATTTGCCTGCCCTTGGAAATTGGACTATTCAACCCGGCAATATAAGCGGAACGGGAACAAGCACCACGATTTCGGGTCTGGCTGCCGGAACCTATAATTTTACGCTTACCAATATTGCCGGATGCACCTCTGCTGCTTCGGCCAATGTGCTCATTAATCTAATTCGTTGCATCACACTTCGTTTGTTTTTAGAAGCATTATATGACCCTATTGCCAACACTATGTTGGAAGCGCAGGATATAGATTGGATAGCCGGTGAAACTTTTGCTAAGTATGGAATCGGTGTTGCCGACCGCATCAATGTAGATCTTTATGAAGAAAACCCTCCCTATAATCCCGCAGGAGTGAGCATGAACGATATAAATCTTTCGACCGATGGCTTGGCAACATTTCAAATATCGCCCACGTTTAATGCCAACTACTACATTCGCGTTAGCAACCGAAACCATTTGGCATGTTGGTCGGCTCTGGCGGTTCCTTTTAATACAGAAGCTGTTGTTTATGACTTCTCAACAAATGCTTTAAATGCCTATCAGGCTCCCGGCGGCAACGACCCGCAAGCTTATGTGGCCGATGGAGTATATGCCTTTTATCTGGGCGATTTAGACCAAAGTCTTAATGTCGATTTCGATGATTTCAACCTATTCGAACCTTACCTGAACGATGGGTTTTATGGCTTCACCTTTGCCGACTTTAATGGCAATGCGCTGGTCGATTTCGATGACTTTAACTTATTTGAACCCAGATTAAACGAAGGTCCTTTTTCGCAATATCCGGGCATGCCTTAGGGAAGGTGAAGGGGCACTGGGGGTTTTGGACTTTTAGCTTTTTAGACTTTTAGCTTTTTTAGACTTTTAGCTTTTTAGACATTTAGGGGTTTAGGGGGGAAGTCCCAAAACTTGCCTGACGGCAGTCAGGTTTCAAATTTCAAAACCCAAGGGGAGCATCCAATTCATAAAGGCTTTTCATTGCCCTTGGTTTCAACCAACGGACCTAAATTGATATATCATAATTGGCTTTAGCCTAAGAATAATAATAGCAAATTATCCTTTGTTCAAACCCGAATTGTAAATTCGGCTTAGCTGCGGTGGGATAATATATAGGCAAAAGCCTGATAAGATAAACTCGACTTAGGTTGGAACCTAAGCCGAACCTCAGCCTCAGGCGAACGGGGCTGCGGTGGGATAATAGATAGGCAAAAGCCTAATAAGATAAATTCGACTTAGGTTGGAACCTAAGCCGAACCTAAGCCTCAGGCGAATGGGCACGTCACCGCCAATTTCTTAAAACCGCTGTTTGCGTTTGCACTTCTTTTATTGTCATAGGTCAAAGTTAATTATTAGAGGTGTATGGTCACTATGATTTATCCAATTTTCATATGTCCCGATTTCTAAATTTTGCACTTTGTCATAAAGGTCAGCCGATGTAAAGCAATAATCAATGTGATATGGTTTGTCCTTGTTGCGTTGAAGAAAAAAAGTAGGATGAATTTCTTTGCCTTGCTCTTGTTTTAAGTGTCTATGATATACACTGTAAATATTTTTCTCCGCTAACTTGTCAACTACTGCCGAATGATTTGCGGTTCTATGTTGTCTGTCCCAAATTTTGTTGCTGTTGAAGTCGCCAGTTAAAATTGTTCGTCCGTTGTTTAGAAGTTGGTCGTAATGATTAATAGCTTTCCAAACTTGCTCAATGTATTGTCCGTCTTGGTCGTTAGGATTGTTAGCCCAAATTGCGAAAAGTGTAAAGTCAAGTTGTCCTCCTGTCACGGATATTGGCGAAATAATTTTAATGTCTGAGTTGTGCTGGTCAATAAGTTGAAATTTGTAATTGCTGTAAGAAAATACTCCAAGTCCTTTGTGTTTGTTGTCCCCAAACCAAAGAAAGTCGTTTGGTCGCTGAGTTGTTGAATTGAAAACTAATTTGTCTGGATGCTCACATTCTTGAACAATCAAAATGTCTGGTCGTTGAACCAAAATTATGTCTGCTTTTTTTCTAAATGCTCCTTGGCAATTCCAGGTTATTAATTTCATTTTTCGTCTGTCAACTCGTTTGTTGCACGGTCGTCATAGGGTGATGCACAACCTGTTTATTATCCGCATACTTTTTCCCAAACTTTCCCCAAAACCCCAACACCTCCAATTACAGAAGCATTTCCCTATGTTTCTTTTATTCAATATTATCATCCCACAAAGATATAATTTTTTATCCTAAACTGATTTTTCAATCAAATAACTTAAAATTAAACCTAACGGGTTTTGAAAATTTGGTAGGTTTATAAAAAAATAGGCTTATCCTAATTTATTGATTTATATATATGTTAGAAAATGCATATACCCTAAAACTTCCGATAACACCATACTAAAAACTTAGGATGCCGTTAAACTCTAGTTTAAGACCATCCTAGAAAATTAGGATACCGTTAAACTCTAGTTTAAGACCATCCTAGAAAATTAGGATGCCATTAAACTCTAGTTTAAGACCATCCTAGAAAATTAGGATGCCGTTAAACTCTAGTTTAAGACCATCCTAGAAAAATAGGATGCCGTTAAACTTTAGTTTAAGACCATCCTAAAAACTTAGGATGCTATAAAACCTTTTTGGGGAACTTGACTAAATTTTTTGGACACTGCTAAATCATATTTAATCGGGTCAGTTTGTTTAAGTAGATATTCGTACTATTAATGATAACTGCATTTTATGATTCATAATATTTAAATATGAATTATTTCACGAAATATAAAATCAAAAAAAAACAACAATATTGCTTGAAAAAGTTGCTAATTCAATTATTCTATGTAATTTTGCAAAAAAAAAAGAGGCTTCTATAAAATTAGCACATTATATTAACTATGATAGATCTACAAAAGATAATTGACGGATTGTTTTATGATGAAGCAATAACCAACGAGCGACTGTTGGCTTGTGGTATTGATAATATTAGCCGAATGACTAATAACAATGCCGGTAATGAATATGATGACAATATTACAAATACTACCACTGCCTGCGATGAATTAAAAGCAGCTATGGTGCTGACGAAATCGGATACCGGCACACGCAAAGGGGGAAGAACTGCAAAAGATAATGCGCGCACGGCTATCGAAAAATATCTTGCTCTTCAAATATTGGCTGCTGCAGTGGCTTTTCAGGGTAAAAAAACTCAGGGTTATGAGGAAACTTTCCCAAATGGAATGGATTCTTTTTATAGTGTAAGCAAAGAAACTTTTGCTCTTAATGTGGAAACCTTAATTAATAAGGCTACCAAATATGTTGCTGTTTTAGGAGTTCCTTTTAAAAACACCCTTACCAGCATGTTTGCTACCTATACTACTGCTAATGACAACTTAATTGATGCAAAGACTGATGTTGGAGACGATAGAACGGATGAAGATGAAAAAGCATTGACGCTTGCCGATCAACTTACCGACAATTTATGTCTTGTTGGTCACTACAACAGAAGGAGCAAAACTGCTTTGGCTGAATTCTTCGATTTATCATTGTTATATCCTCAGCATCGCACCAAGATATTTAAAGGAAATCCTGCTGCTCATTCAGAAACAGAGGTTTGCGAAATCGAATACAGTGCCGGAAAACGTGTACATATTCACAACACAGGTATTGGTCCGCTTACATTTGGGTTCAAACTCAATGGCATAAAAGTTGGCGAAATCACCACCCTGAAGAACGACGAAAAGTCGAACGAATCTTTCGAACATTATTTCACCAACGGCACCTCTATTTATGTCTTAAACAG
>JBAWXL010000295.1:0-5345 GCA_037144095.1 Bacteroidota bacterium | reverse complement strand
GACATCAAGTTTTGAGAACTTGACATTAAGTCTTGAGAACTTGACATCAAGTCTTTTGAAGATGACGTCATATTCTAAGAGATATAGGTTGAGGTTGAGGTTGAGGTTGAGGTTGAGGTTGAGGTTGAGGTTGAGGTTGAGGTTAAGGTTGAGGTTGAGGTTGAGGTTGAGTGGAAGAAAGGGATGTTTTTTTCAGAAATATACTATTATAATTATCTAAAAGTCTAAAAAGCTAAATAGCTAAAAGTCTAAAAAGCTAAACGCCTAAACGCCTAATACACAACCCTTGTCTCTTGTCCGTCTTCCGTGTAAGAGATGCTGGTTCCGTGCAATAAGCCGCGATAGTAGTGGGCTATTTCCTGAAGGTTTCCGCTTTCGTACCAAAACTTCCAATAGCCCTCCATCAGATTGTTTTTATATTCACCTTCACTTTTCTTCTTACCGTTTTCAAAATAGGCGGTCCATTTGCCATCCCATTTATTGTTCTTAAAATTGCCCTGATCTTTCAAAATGCCCGTGTCGTAGAAGTAATTCCATTCGCCGACAGCCGAATCGGCTTTCCAACTGCCTTGCGATGAAATCTGATTGTTAGGATAATAATAGGTAGCCTTGCCGTATTTCTTGCCTTTATCATACAGCTCAACCGAAAACAGATGACCATTTTTGTCATAGCTCACCGATTCACCCTGCCATTTTGCCTTCTGAAAAGTGACTATATTTTGCAGCTGACCATTGTCGTACCAAAACTTCCAAACGCCTTCTGTCTGATTCTTAACATAAGAGCCCTTGCTTTTCATTTGTCCGTTTTCGTGATATTCAATCCATTCGCCCTCGGCAAGGCTTTTGCTGTAGTAGCCCACTTTATGCAAGCTTCCATCAGGATAATAGTAGTGCCAAAGCCCCTCAGCCATACCGTTCACATATTCGCCCTGAGTTGAAGGAGATTGCTTTTGCTGGGCAAAGGTTGAGGTTGAGGTTAAGGTTAAGGTTGAGGTTAAGATTAAGGTTGAGGTTAAGGTTAAGGTTAAGGTTGAGGTTAAGGTTGAGAAGCAGAAACAGATGATTTTTTTCATAAATATAATATTGTAATTACCTAAAAGACTAAAAGTCTAAACGGCTAAATGCCAAAAAGACTAAAAGTCTAAATGCCTAAATATCTAAAGGTCTAAATGCCTAAAAGTCTAACAGCCTACTTCCCTAACGCAGCCGGATATTTCTCATCGAAATACATCCAGAATAAAGGTCTGATACCTCTGAACTCGTTGTTGCTGTCGTAAGAATTCAGCACCACACAAATGCCAATAATGCGTTTATTGAACTCGAATGTGGTGGGATTTATTTTCCATTCTTCCATAAAACGAATTCTGCGGATGTCACTGCAATCGAAAGTATTAACAATCACAGTATCATACTCCACATAAGGTGGATTGGGACTTGTAAGTTGCAATGTATCGCTGAAATTCAAGGTGCTTTTAAGTTCGGCAGCAGTGATTTTGGCTTTGAAATTATCATACAAAGGATACTTATCAGAATAGGCAGCCTCCATCAGAGTATTCAGAAATTTATTTCTCAACTGAGATTCAATATTTTCAACCCACCAATCTTTTTTATTGTTAGGATTTTGAATAGGCACATCATATTGAATTCGTTCGGTGAGGGTTTTCATGTCTGACGATTTTTTTTCAGTATTTATTTTAATCCAATATAAAGGTTTTGAATAGATTTCAATTCCTTCAGCATCATAAAAAACAGCTACCGGACAAATGGCTGTCACCCGTTTTTCAATCTCAAAACTCTTGTCGCTGAGCATCCATTGTTCACGAAAACGTAAGCGTTTGATGTTTTTCTGTGTGATTTCTCCACTAATTAAAGTGTCGAGGATTTTATCCTGAAAAGTGAAATGAACACTATCATGAAGTTTATAAATTTCACTTAGATTTTTAGCCGAAAGGGTTTTATAATCAAGGTCTTCTAAAGCCAATTCCCCCTTAGCGGCAGTTTCCATCAACAGCTTGCTTATAAAATCTCTTTGCGTCCCCTCAAGGTTCTGATTCCACCAGTCCATATCGGCTTCAGGGCTTTGAATATTGACAGAATATTCGATTCGAGAAGTGATTTCGCTTTGTTTTTTCTTGCTGTTGCACGAAGTGCATAAAATGCTGAATATTGATACACAAATGATCCAACATAAAAAAGTAATTTTTTTCATTAGATTTAAGTTTAAAACGTATTATTTTGTAATTTTGATTGCGTTTCAAAAGTAAATTAAATTTTTAAATACAAGGCTATGTTTCTTAGAAAATTTCTGATTCTGGTTTTAATTATTGTTCCCTGCTTGCTTTTTGCTCAGGATTTTAGCGGACGAAAAAATGTTTTTCATTCGCAACCCGCAGCCACGGTTAATGTGAGTCAGATAAAATCTGATTATCACATTCAGCTCACCCGTGTCAATAGTGTGTATGTGGGAAACCCCTATTATAACAAGTGGTTTAAGGCGTTGAAAGATTCGGTTGCTAAAATTTATCCTTCTAAGGGTGATGTTCAGTCGAAAACCCTGCAAAGCTATGCAGATACCACGCTGATATTAAGAAATTTCAATGGAAACCCCACAGGAGGAGGCGTTCCGAACGATAATACACTGGCGATTTCGAATGGCAATAAATTAGTTTCGTGTGTAAACACCGAAATGAGCATGTGGGATGTGAACAACGACACGGTTCAATCCTATAGTTCTGTATCCTTAGCTGCCTTTTGCGACACGCTTCATGTGGCAGGCAGCCTTTCCGACCCTAAATTGATTTACGATCCCGAATTCGATCGTTTTGTTGTGGTGTTTTTTGCCGGCAACACCGATTCAATCACCACCCTTATATTGGGTTTTTCAAAAACCAACGATCCCACTCAGGAATGGAATTTGTATACCCTCCCGGGCAATCCTTTTCACGACACCACCTGGTTCGATTATCCTGCCATTGCTTTAACTAAAAAAGAGTTTTTCCTAACCGGAAACTTATTGTTTAATGGTGGCACATGGCAAACTTCGTTTAAACAAAGCATTATTTGGCAAATTAACAAAGAAGAAGCTTTCAACGGACTGCCCCTCAACACCTTGCTTTGGGACAGCATACAATGCAACCACGTTCCGCTTCGCAACATTCATCCCGTTCAGGGTAGCGAAGCACTTTATGGAGATAAGGTCTATCTTTTGTCGAACCGAAATTTTGCTGTTCAATCTGATACCATTTTCCTGATTACGATAAGTGATATAATTGCCAATCAACCTGAGTTAAATGTGCATCTCATTCATGCAGATAAGGCTTATGGTATGGCGCCCGATGCCTATCAGGGACTTTCACGTTTGGCGACTAACGATGCACGAGTGTTGGGTGCTTTTTATCATAACAATCAAATTCAATTTGTTTTCAATTCAATTGACACCACCTCAGGCAGACCTTCAGTGTATCATGGCATTTTAAGTGGTTTATCAGGCAATTATAGCATTCATGGAAATATCATTTCGGATACGGTCGATTTAGGTTATCCAAACATTGCCTATTGTGGTAACTATCCAAACGATTATCAATCTATCATCTCAGTGAATCATGCTTCAAAAACTGTTTTTTCAGGTTTTTCGCGCTATTTTTATCAAGGAAACGATTTATATTCGAAACGGGCAATTACTAAATTTGGAACCTCTTTTGCAACGAGTGTGTATTCACGTTGGGGCGACTATTCAGGCAGTCAAAGAAAGTATAATCAACCCGGAATTGTTTGGGCATCGGGTTCATGGGGATATAAGTACTTGCAATATCGCCTCAATGCCACCTGGATAGCCGAACTGAAAACACCATTTGAATATGTTCCAAATCAAATACCCGGCGAATACAGCACAAAAGTTTTCCCCAATCCTTCTATGGATGAAATAAGCAATTGCGAATTTGATTTGCCTTCTGATAGTCACCTTCTGGCTAACCTCTATGATATAAATGGAAGATTGGTAAAAAAACTGTTAGATAAAGATGTAAAAGCAGGTTCATTTGTGTTGAGTTTCTCAACCACTCCACTTTCAAAAGGAATGTATTTTATCAGTATCGAAGTGGATGGAAAGAAAATGAAATCAGAAAAGCTGTTAATCGATAAATAGAGTATTCAAATTAATAAGTCGGCAGTCTACAAACTGCCTTTTGAGAATTGCCGACTGTGGACTTATTTCAAACACTAATAGGATTATTAAATCCGACCCTTCTCAATTAATTTAATACCATCACTTAGAAGCTCGATGCTTCTTTGTTTATATAGAAATCCAATGGCTTTTTTAAAGGCTTTTTTACTCATTCCCAGCGTAAACTCAATGTCAGCAGCCGAACTTTTATCATGTAAGTTTAAAAAACCCTTATGACTTCTTAGTTTAATAAGCACCCGTTCTGCATGATTTTCAATACCTTCGGTCCCATAAGGTTCAAGTATGATATCAATCTTATTATCTTCTCTTATTTTTTTCACGAAAGCGGTGGTTTTCGTCCCAAATTCAAGTGTCCTATGAATATCTTCCCTGAAAATTAGTCCAATATGAAGGTTATTAATAATCACTTTTACACCTAAATCAGTAGTTTCGCAAATAAGAATATCCACCCCATCTCCTTCTTTTATAGTTAGAGTATCTCTTTCAATATACTTATTCCATTTAGCTGTGCCAATCAGCCGATTGGTTTTTTCGTCTAACAGAAGATAAACGATGTAATAATTCCCCTGAATCATTTTGCTGCGTTGTTCTGAAAAAGGCACCATCAGGTCCTTCTCCAAACCCCAATCTAAAAAAGCGCCCACTTGCGAAACATCAGTTGCCAGCAAACAAGCGAATTCGTTAATACATATTTTAGGTTTTAGAGTAGTAGCAATAATCCGGTCTTCCGAATCATTATAAACAAACACTTCAATCTTCTCACCTTCCTTCGTTTGAGGAGTTAAATATTTATTGGGAAGCAACACTTCGTTTGCTTCTTCGTCTTCCAAATACATCCCTTGCGGGGTACTTCGAATAACGGTTAATACATTATAATCTCCTAAATACATCATAAAATCAGAATTTAAACAAAAGTACAATTTATTTCATTAAAACATAAAATCCTAAGAATACACTTAGGCAAAAATCTTAAATATTAAAAACAAGCATCTTAAAACAACTTAGATTGAATTACAATAAATCCCCTGTTTGTGTGTACATTTATGGTTACATGAAAAAAGGGTTTCAGATTTTAAATCTCTGAAACCCTTGTCTTTCTAAGTGGGAGTTGACGGATTCGAACCGCCGACCCTCTGCTTGTAAGGCAGATGCTCTGAACCAG
>JBAWXL010000294.1:0-5377 GCA_037144095.1 Bacteroidota bacterium | reverse complement strand
TTTTCCGACGAATGGCTGATTTATAAATAAAACTGCCGTTTCTTTTCCGACGAATAGCTGATTTATAAATAAAACTGCCGTTTCTTTTCCGACGAATGGCAGATTTATAAATAAATCCGTGGGTTTCAGAACATCCAGAAACAGGTAAATTTACATATATATTATTCATTATCTGCATATTAAACTTATTATTTAATCAAAACAAATGATTTTATGCTAGCTGAGCAATAAGTTTGGACATATTTCGAATAAAAGTTTAATCCAAACAGATTCAAAGGAACTTTCCTTAAATCAATTATCCTTTTAATCAGTTGAAATCTCAAAGCAAAAAACTCCACTTACTATCATTTCTGTCTCGAATTAGAAGATAAAATATTTTACGATATGATAAATCAAAGAAAAAATTCTTTCCTATTATTCAAAAAAACAGCTATCTGAATAATTTCTCTTAAATTTGCCGAATTAAGATTATGAAGAAAGAATTTCTACTCCGTTTTATTCCCGAAATTGCGCTCGATGTGTTGTCGTTGTTTAAAAACGATACGAAATGGAGGGGCAATTATGCTTCTTGGGACGATGCCGTAAAACATTCGTTGGGCTACGATAACGATGCCATTCTATCGAAAGTGATTAATGCGACGAAAGATGTGATAGACGGAAAAGGCTATTTCGAAAGAGATTCAATTGTTTTTGATAAACCCGAATACTCGTGGCAATTGCTGTCGGCTTTGTTGTGGATTGCAAATCAAAAAAACAAACTTCATCTGATTGATTTTGGGGGCGCTTTTGGCAGTAGTTATTATCAAAATAAGAAATTTCTAGCCGAAATTAATGACCTGAAATGGCTGATTGTCGAACAAAAGAATTTCATAGAAACCGGAAAAAAGCATTTCGAAAATGAAACCATTAAATTTTACGAAAATATTGATAGTTGCTTAAAAGATTATTCGCCTTCGGTAGTGCTTTTGTCGAGCGTGTTGCAATATATCGACAAGCCTTATGATTTGATTGATGTAATCGGGAGCACAAAAATCGAATATCTGATTGTTGATTTAACAGCCATCACCACAGAGCCAAACGATAGGCTGACAGTTCAGAAAGTGACTCCGAAAATTTATGATGCATCCTATCCCTGCTGGTTTTTCAATGAAGAAAATTTGAAGAAATCGTTCGAAAAACATTTCCATATTGTTGAAGAGTTCAACTCCTATATTGGTCAGAACATGAGGGTAGGGTTTTTAAAACGAATAAACTATAGAGGTTATATACTAAAGAATAAACATTATGACAATAATTGACAAAATTCTAAGTCAGAAAGAGTTTCACGACAGACCACCTGTTTTATTAGACATTGGTGCGTCGGGCGAGATGTATCGTTTTTGGAAGAAAATTGCCAAATACGCGGTTTGTATAGCTTTCGATGCCGACGACCGAGAATTGAGCTACACTGTGAAAGACAATGCGGGCTACAAGAAGCTTTTTCTATATAATTGCATTGTTACGAATGGCGAAAACAAGCAACAAACATTTTATTTAACCTCCTCACCCTATTGTTCGAGCACCCTCCCACCCTTCGAAGAAAAGCTTAATGTGTGGGCATTTGCCGATTTGTTTTCGCTGAACAAAAAAGTGGAATTAAATTCAAATAATATTCCATCTGTATTAAAAGAGCTAAACATTGATTATATCGATTGGTTTAAAACCGATTCGCAAGGCACCGACCTGCGTCTTTTCGAAAGTATTCAGCAAGAACTTAAAGATAAAATATTGGCTGCCGATTTCGAGCCGGGTATAATTGATGCTTACAAAGGCGAAGACAAGCTTTTTGCTTTGGTCGATTACATGAAAGACAAACCCTATTGGATGAACGATTTATTTATCAAGGGTTCGCAACGAATTAATTTATCATTTGTTGGCAACAAAATCTCCAACAAAACCCAAAGAAACATACAATATCTGATAAAACATTCACCCAACTGGGGAGAAGTTTCGTTTTTAAATACCTTTGAAAACTTCGACACATTCAGCAAACGCGATGTATTGTTAGGCATTGTTTTCTCAATGATTTTAAAGCAATATGGATTTGCTTTGGAATTAGCCATCAAAGGAAATGCGAAATTCGACGATCCAATTTTTCAAATGATCGAAAAACACTGTATTTCGAAAATCAATTTCAATTTAATAAGATACTCCAAATTCATCTTACTTAAAGTGCTTAGAAAATACTTCAACGTTCATTAAGAAAAAATAAGACTAAAACTGAAATCTTAACCATGATGCTTAACTTCTGCACCCTTTTCGATTCCAATTATATGAGTCGTGGATTGGCGATGTACGAATCGCTTTTAAAGCATTGTCCCGACTTTCATTTATATATTGTCACATTCGATGATATTGCTTATGATGTGCTCACGAAAATGAAACTTGAAAAAGCCAGCATTATTCCCCTCCACCAATTTGAAGACATCCATTTATTAACAATAAAACCGAGTCGCACTTTTGTGGAATATATGTGGACTTGCACTCCATCGGTTATACTTTACTGCATTAATCAATTCGGATTAGACCATTGCACTTATCTCGATGCCGATTTGTATTTCTTTAGTAATCCTGAAATACTGATTAAAGAAGCTGCGGGGGCTAGCATTCTGCTGACTAAACACAACTATACGCCGCGTTATGATAAATCGAAGCTTTCAGGAATTTATTGTGTGCAATTTATGATGTTTCGGAATACTGCCGATGGAATGAAAGCTCTGAACTGGTGGCGAAATGCCTGCATCGATTGGTGTTATAATCGTTATGAAAAAGGTAAATTCGGCGACCAAAAATATCTTGACGATTGGACAGAGCGTTTCGAAGGAGTGCATGTGTTAGAACATTTTGGAGGTGGAATTGCCCCCTGGAATGTGCAGAAGTTTGCATTTTATCCTGTTAATTATTTTCATGATAAAACAAACATTAATCCAAATGGAATATATTTTTCATACATTACTTACGATGAAGATGTATATACGGCACATAAATTCGAATTGATATTTTATCATTTTCACTATTTCCGTTTTCTGAGCAATATTAAATTTGATTTTGGAACTTATCTAATTGAAAATAAAATAGCGGAGCATTGTTATTTTCCTTATATTTATCATTTATTTAATATAGAATCATCCATTCATGAAATTGCACCTTCTATCCTACCCCATGGCAAATACACAAAAATTAAATGGTACAAAAAAATCACCCGTTACCTGCGTTCAGGATTCAAACGGAACTACAACATTCATAAATTAATTGTATTAGGAAAGTAAAAACAAGAACGAAGCGTCAAATTCAAAGAACCAAGCCTCACGAATCTATTGAACACAATAATGAAACAATACCGCCATCTCTTTTTCGATCTTGACCGCACTTTGTGGGACCTTGATAAAAATGCCCACGATACAATTAAAGAGATTTATTTAAAACATCAACTACCTGAAAAAGGCATTATTCATTTCGATGATTTCCTGACGACTTACACCCGCTTCAACAATATGTTGTGGGATGCATATCGTAAAGGAGAAGTGATTAAAGAAGTCCTGAATGTGGAACGTTTCCGTCTCACTTTGCAAAATTACAATGTTCATAATGATTTACTCCCACAAATGCTGGCAAGTGATTATGTTGAAATATCTCCAACAAAAACCCAATTATATCCCAATGCATTGGATACGCTTGAATATTTATCCAAATCATACAAAATGCATATCATAACGAATGGCTTTCTGGAAACGCAATATCGCAAACTATCTTTCTCAAAGCTCGATAAGTATTTCGATAAGATTATTGTTTCGGAAGAAGCCGGTCACATGAAACCTGATAAACGTATTTTTGAATATGCTTTAAAAATGGCAAACGCAACAAAAGAAGAATGTATAATGATTGGAGATGATCCTATTGTTGATGTTTTAGCAGCAAAAGCTTTTGGAATAGATCAGGTGTATGTAAATTTCGAAAACGAAGAAATATCAGAACCCCCAACCTTTGAAATTCACAATCTCATCGAACTTAAAACTATTTTCACTTACTAACCAATCACCGATTACCGATTACCGATTACCAATTACCCCGGCAGAGTAGCAATCACTGTTTTCCCCGCCACCACCTTATCTTCTAACTGCACATTGATTTCACTTCCTAATGGCAGAAACAAATCTACTCTTGATCCAAATTTTATCATTCCCATTTCTGTACCCTGAATGGCAATTTCACCCACCTTGGCATAACAAACAATCCTCCTAGCTAATGCCCCGGCAATTTGGCGCATCATGATCTGATGCTTTTTATGCTGAATAACAACAGAATTTCTTTCATTAAGAATTGAAGATTTGGGCAACCATGCCACTAAATATCGCCCGGGTTTATATTTTGTATACACCACCTCTCCATCAATGGGGAAACGGTTTACATGCACATTTAAAGGAGACATAAAAACCGAAACTTGTATTCTTTTATCGTTGAAATATTCTGTTTCAATAACTTCTTCAATTACGACAACAGTTCCATCTGCCGAAGAAATCACTGAATCGTTAGGATATTCCGACAAACGCTCAGGGTTTCGGAAAAAGCGCACTACGAAAAAATAAAAAATAAATGCAGATGCATATAAAATATAATTTATCCACGATAACTGTGGAGAATATAAATTTATAATATAAAGAATAATGGCAAGTACGAAGAAAATCGTAATCATTATTCTGTAACCTTCTTTGTGTAGTTTCATGAGTTTAGCAAATTATCATTAAATAAGCAAAGACAAAAGGAGCTGAAATAAAAACAGCATCAAATCTATCGAGCATGCCTCCATGCCCGGGTAAAATGGAACCCGAATCTTTTACACCCAGACTTCTTTTAAATAAAGATTCCACCAGGTCGCCAAGAGTCCCGATAATAACGATGATAAGTCCTAACACAAACCATTGCCATAACAAAATATCCCCAAATAAGTACCAACATAAAGCAGCTCCTCCCAAAGCAAAAATAGCACCTCCAATACTTCCTTCCCATGATTTCTTTGGAGATATTCTTTCAAAAAGACGATGTTTTCCAATGGCAGAACCCACTAAGTATGCCCCGGTATCACTAATCCATAGTATTCCAAAATAGCCAAACAAAACACCATACGTAATACCTTCAGCGGGAAATTTCATGAAATAAAAGGAACCCAATAAGATTAAAGGAAGCACAATATACAATATGCCTAAAAAGCTAAATGCAATGTTATGAAAAGGAGTTTCTGACTTTTTGTATAGTTCAAAAAATGAAAGGTAAAAATAGAACAATAATATTCAAAGGCAACCATTTTGTCACTTCAGGGAAATAAATCCATGCCCAAAAG